>WJJR01000018.1 GCA_014729565.1 Candidatus Zixiibacteriota bacterium
GGAGCAAGACACGACGATTGCGGGTCCCGATCCGGTCGTGGTCGATTTCTCTTTGATGCCAGAGGTGTTCACTTTGTCGGGGACAGTCACCGCAGGTCCTGCCGGCACGATTCCGATCTCCGGAGCGACGATTGCCATTTCCGGACCGGTCAACGATCAGATGACCACGGATCCGCAAGGGTCCTACAGCTTCAGCGACTTGCCCGCTGGAGACTACGAAGTCACCGCCTCGGCGAACGATTTTCAGTCGGAGAGCCGTGACGTCACCGTATCCGCCACCGGGCCCAACGTAGCAAACTTTGCATTGCTTCCAGCGGTGTACAGCGTGACGGGTGTTGTCACAGAAGAAGGAACAGAGACACCCATCTCGGGTGCCACGGTCGTGCTTGATGGTCCTGTCACAGAGAACGTCACTACCGATGCACTAGGGGCATTTACGTTGAGTGATGTTCCGTCCGGTATGTACACACTGACAGTCTCCTCCGCCGGATATATTACCAATGCGCAACAGATAAGTGTGGACGGTTCATCTGTCGTGAGAGACGTATCTCTTACGCCGTTGCAAATGACGGGTACTGTGACGAGCTCCGATGGCACCGAATTGGTCGGGGTCAGTATGACATTGACAGGTCCGTTGCAGGCTTCCACAACTACCGACCCGCAAGGGCAATACTCGTTCTCACATGTGCTACCTGGCAATTACGTCCTGGAAGCGAGTGTGAGCGGTTATCGCAGCCAGAGCGTTAATATATTTGTTAGTAGCGGATCGTCGATCGTACGCAACGTCGTACTCAAAACCGTGACCACAGTCAGCGGATTGGTTACTGACCAGTTTAAGGATGTTATTGTTGGCGCAACCGTCGAATTGTCGGGCCCGGACAATCGTCAAACGACGACCAATGCCAACGGTGGCTATACGTTCACCGATGTCGTGGAGGGTGATTACACGATTGACGTGTCACAGTCCGGTTATGTGCCTGAGTCCAAAGAGACAACGGTCGCCGGCTCACCGGTGGTTGTCGACTTCGAATTGATCGCAGGTACCAATGTTGTTGGCCAAGTGAACATCGTCGAGTCCAGCACACCGATTGCCGGCGCCACGATCACACTGGACGGTGCCGGCGGGACATTTGTGGCGGCCAGCGGAATTGATGGCCGGTTCGGGTTCGGTGTCATTCCACAGGGGCTCTATACAGCGACGGCCACGGCGCCGAATTATGCGCCGGACTCCTATTCGACAACGCTCACAGGACCAGCCGACACGCTATACTTCGGTTTGTCGCCGATCGTCACGTCGATCACCGGCTCGGTCGATGATGCACAGACGAGTGGGGTGTTAGAAGGTGTTACGGTCACTGTGTCGGGTCCGACTCTGGCCTTCGATGTCACCAATAGCGATGGAGTTTATTTCATCGGAAGCCTGCCTTACGGAGAGTACGAATTCACCGCTAGTTTTTCCGGTTACATCACCTATCGTGACACGATCATGTTGGGCTCGGGAGGATTAGAGAAGGACGTCTATTTGTCGGAGGAGCTTGGCGGTGAGGTCCTTCGCATTGTGCTCACCTGGAATGAGCTGCCGAAAGACATGGATCTGCATTACTGGATCTACGATGCCGACAGCATAGTACCTGTTAACTGGTTTGATAGGTTGATTGATTCAACAAGAACACTTAGTGAGTTCCCATTTGCGTTATTAGACATTGATGATACATTAGGAAGTGGGCCAGAGACGATTACGGTCGCCCAGTTTGTAGGAGATTCGGCCAAGATACTTGTTGAGAATTATGGACATCGCTTAGGTGGTGAACCAACGCTGACAACACAATCGGGCGCTCATCTCGATGTCTATACCAGCACCAAGTTGATTCAGTTGGACGTCCCCACATCGGGCAGCGGCGATTGGTGGTTGGCCTTTGACCTGGATGAGGATGGTTCCATTTCGATTGTCAATCAATTGGAGGACCTTAGTGGTCAATCACCTCCTGCGCCGAATAGCAAGCAAGGTGCTCCGTTGCGTTGAAGTCATCGAGCTTTCTATGAATGTGACAATATCAGTTCACTGATCGGGTTCCTCGCCCGCTAACACCAGCTCACACTCAACCTCATCCCGTATCGGTATCCCGTACTCTCCGATCCGCGCAATACTCGGCTTGATCCGGCGTGATTCGTCGATGGCGCCCCGGTGCACAGCCACAAGCACAAAGCCACGCTTCTGGTAAAAGCGCAATGCGTCGACATTGTCGTTCGTGGTAATCAGCCAGACCCGGCGGCAGCCGGCGTCGCGCGCGTGGTCGACAACGGCGTTGAGTAATTGCGTGCCGATTCCGCGAAATCGGATGAAGGCATCGAGCGTGACAATCTCGCACTGATCACCGATGATCTCAAACGTCACCAAACCCACGCGATCACCGGTATTGTTAGTCGCGAAAAACCCGTCGATACGGCTCGGGTAGATCGTCCGTCCGCGGCTGACAATGAAGTCGGCGCCCCAGCGCTGCACGATGTGCAGCACCCACTCCCGATCGTCGTCGCGTATCGGATGAACACTCAGTCTGTCATGCTCTGCCGTCATCAAGTTTCCACGGGAAACCATACGACATGCGTGACCGATCAGGCAAACGGATTGTCATCTGCGCTGGGCCCGTAGATCGACGGCACCGGGATATCCAGCAGGCGCAAATAGACCGACAACTGTCCGCGATGGTGATAGAGATGGTTCATCATGATCGAACGCGCCAGTGCCAGACGTGGCATTTCCATGATTGGCTGACCGTCTTTGGTCAGCGACCATGATTTCATGATTGCAGCGTCATCGAGTCCCTGAAGCGTCTCTTTGGCTTGCTGGATACCGGTCTCGAACGAGGGGAGGAGTTCCTCAATCCGACGAGCAGACGGACCCGTCATCTCACCGGCATCAAATGTGTCGAGCATCATCATCTGCGCAATGCCGCCGGGAACATCGTCGACATGAAAGGCCAATTGACCGAGGGTCATTGATTTGTCGTGCGGACGCCAGTCGAGCTTGTCTCCGGGCACGCGTTCGAGAACACGGCGGGTGGTGGCGGCCTCTTGTTCCATTTCGGCAATCAGTGATTCGGCGATAGTCGGCATGTCAGATCTCCTTCAAGTTGGTAACCAATCAAACGTCAGTGACGATCAAACCATAATCCGAAACCGGACTCGAAGGGTCAAGATCGGAGATTGCGCAGTCATTTTGAGGCTGTGCCATTGCTGTCCAACGGTTAACGGATGATTAAATCGTAGGGGAAACCACACCAGTGTGCCACTGGACCTTCATTCGACAGGCTCATGACAAGTGGTCAGGGGCACCGTTATCATTGTCTCTCGATTGGTGTTGAATACCGATGCTTGAATGTTCACACAGGTTCATCAATCGTCATTCTCGATACGACGAGCAAGCTCGTAGGTTCACTGACCAAGGGGCCTGTTGAAAAAGTCGTGTGTACGTCGCGTAGGTGCGGCTCTTAGCCGCACCGGTCCGGCTAAGAGCCGGACCTACGCGAGGTTACGATTCTCTGTTTCGGTTACATCATGTGGTCCAGCATCAATGCACGACTTTTTCAACAGGCCCCAAGGTCAGTGGCACCCGTGCCGGGTTTGGGACAGTCTTCTCCACAAACAAAAACGGCGCTCCCGCCGGGGAGCGCCGCGTATTCGCGTGCCGTAGATCGAAATGACTTATGACGCGTTATCAAACAATTCCGCCACACGGTCCCAGTTGACCACATTCCACCAGGCATCGATGTAGTCGGGACGGCGGTTCTGGTACTTGAGATAATAGGCGTGTTCCCAAACGTCGAGGCCCAGAATCGGGGTACCGGTATCGTCGGCGACACCCTTCATCAGCGGGCTGTCCTGGTTCGGGGTCGAGGTGATCTGCAGCTTGCCGCCGTTGACAATCAGCCACGCCCAGCCGGAGCCAAACCGTCCGGCCGCGGCCGTCGCAAACTTGCTTTTGAAATCATCAAAGGTGCCAAACGTCGACTTGATCGCCTCACCAAGCTTGCCGCTGGGTTCACCGCCCCCGCCTTTTGACATCAGGGTCCAGAAGAGGCTGTGGTTGGCATGGCCGCCGCCGTTGTTGCGAACGGCGGTCCGGATGTTATCGGGAACTTTGTTGAGGTCGGCGACGATGTCTTCAATCGATTTGTTTTCAAACTCGGTGCCCTCGACCGCCTTGTTCAATTTCGTCACATAGGTGTTGTGGTGCTTGCCGTGGTGGATCTCCATGGTCTTCGCATCGATGTGCGGTTCGAGCGCATCAAATGCGTAGGGGAGATCGGGAAGAGTGAAAGCCATGAATTCCTCCTGTGGTTGCAGCGATTTATAGTTCAACACTCGATTATCCAAAACGAGTGACTCATCCGGCGGGCGACCGCTCCCGGGCTCAGGCCGCCGGAAGGAGGTTATACGGTCTGGAAATGAAAATCGTTATCAGAATCTCAGGAGAGGATGCGCCTGCGTTCACAATGTTCGGAATTGCGGGCAAAACCCTAACATTTAACGCGCGCCCGCCGCGGCTTCCGCTTCAGTGCCTTCTGGATGTAGGGAACCGCATCCGGCGTCCTGCAGTTGGTTTCGCCGTGATCAACCGCGACCTGACCGATCTGCTTAGCGGCGGCAATCGCCTCCGCGGCGAGATGCGGGCGAAACACCCCGATCGCAATCACGGCACCGTTCATCGCGTGCCGGGCGCGATTGGGGGCCTTATGAATGTCTTTCACAATGGTTCTCAGGTAACGCTTGCAGTCGGCGTCGGTGATATCCGCCAGATTGTCTTTGAGTGCCGAGGCCAATCCGCTGTAACCGGTGGCGCACATAAACTCCGTTTTGGCTGCCATCCACTGTTCAATCTTCTTTTGGGCAAACGGTGTCCGGGCGACCACGCCCGAGAGCATATCGGACAGCACGTAATAGTTGATGCCGGCCACCCATTGGTTGATCTGGGAAGCGGTCAATTGTTCCGGATCGACAATCATCATGGCGAGAGTTTGCGCATCGGCATTCCCGGTGTCCCACAGTTGCAGCGCCAGTTCATGGTCGACCTTAATCTTCTTCTTGAGCGTCCCGAGGTTGGCAAAGCTGACACCGTATAGATTGTCGCCGGCGCCGTGACGTTTGTAGACTTTCACGTTCTGCGCCGTCCCCATGTTCTTGAGTTCCGCCAAGACCTGTTTCAGTGTCATCTTGCCAA
>WJJR01000117.1 GCA_014729565.1 Candidatus Zixiibacteriota bacterium
AAGATCGCTGTATTCCTCGCGCTCTTTCGAGTATTCGGGAAACGTCATTGTTTGCCAATCCACCAGCGGCGGTGGCTTTGGCACTTCGAACGGTTGCCCGATTGACTGCGCCGATGTCTTCCATAGCATCTCAAGAACCGTATTCTCCCGGCGCTCTGTCAGCCAGGTATTCCCCGATCCGCCCATCCAGCCCAGCCACAGGCTGAATTGCTGGATTTCGTCATCTTTTTGCTTATCGAAATCCAGGCGCAGCAGGCGGTCGGCCTGGGGCAGTTCGATGGCAGTTAACCTGCTATCCCTCAGTCGGTTAAATCGTTCGGTAGGGTCGTAGCCCGACGCCGACGGTAGATCACCGCGACGAGTCACCCAATATAATGTGGGCTTCGGCGGACGGACCCCCACGACCACGAAGCGCTTGCCGTGACGCGAACCGAGCTGCAGCAACAGCCGTCCACTCGATTGGTCGAAACGCAACGATTCGACAATTCCACCACCCAGATGGGTGGCTGCTTCATGTGCCAATCGAACAAGTTGCCAGCCAATCATAACGTGGCAAGTATAAGGCGGATGCACAATTAATCGCAAAATATCATTAAGTCGTTGTATTTCAGTGTCTTGCCGCAAACGCGAAAAAGGTGCAGCCATCACATTACGTTTGACACCTGACATCCCGACGAATATTATGTTCGCCTTTTTGGTATTCCACGGCAGGTGACGATGATATCGAGCATGACCGGCTTCGGTCGGGGAGAAGTGGAGCGGGACGGGTACCGCGCCTCATTTGAGGTGTCGTCTCTCAACAGCCGTTATTTGGACATCTCCATCCGCACACCGCGATGGATGATGGGCATTGAGCCGGAGTTGCGTGCGATCATTTCCTCGCGTTTTGGCCGTGGCAAAGTCGTCGCGCAACTCAACTGGGAGCGCACGGCCGTCGAATCATCGGTTTCTATTAATGAGGAGCTGGTCGACTGGTATGTGGAAAACATCCGGCGCGTGGCTGGCAAGAACCATCTCGACGATTCGCTTACCATCGGTGACGTGCTCGCCCTGCCTGATGTCTGGGTGACAACCCGCGATCCGCAAAAAGACGAAGTGATCGATGCGATCGTCAAGGACGCGTTCAACGCCGCGCTCGATCAGTTGCAGGAGACGCGTGCGGCCGAGGGGGCCAAGCTCGCGGAATCGTTTCGGCAACAGATCGGACGGATCCAGAGCGGCAACGAGGAAATCACATCGCTCGCCGGACGTCAGGTTGAACAATACCGCGAACGGCTGACGCAACGGTTGGATGACGTCCTCGGCCAAGCCAATTACGACGAGCAACGGCTGACACAGGAAGTCGCGTTCATGGCCGAGCGCTCCGACATCACCGAAGAGTGCGTGCGATTGGACATCCACTGTAAACACTTCCTGGAAACCGTCGACAGTTCCGATCCGGTGGGCCGGCGCATGAATTTCCTCGTGCAGGAATTGAATCGCGAAATCAACACAATCGGGTCGAAGTCGGTCGACATTGACATCTCACGCATCGTGGTCGATCTCAAGGACGAACTTGAGAAGATCCGCGAACAGGTGCAGAACATCGAGTGACGCTCACAGCGACCAGCACAAAGCGACGCCACTGGATGGGCATTCCGTTGAATGTCATCATCTCGTCGCCGTCGGGCGGGGGAAAGTCCACTGTGATTCGGCGGTTGCGACGCAAGCATCCCGAATTCATGTACTCGCTGTCAGTGACAACCCGTAAAAAGCGCAAGGGCGAACGTGATGGTGTTCACTATCACTTCATTGCCCCTGATGAATTCCAGGAACTGATCGATCGCGATGAACTCCTCGAATGGGCGGAAGTTCACGGCGAACGCTACGGTACACCGCGCGCCAATGTCGCCGAGGCTTATCGTCGCAAGCGCATACTGCTCTTTGACATCGACGTGCAGGGGGCGGCCAGCCTGAAACACAGCGAACCATCGGCGGTATCGATTTTTCTGTTGCCGCCATCGTGGTCTGTGCTGAAACAGCGGCTCGAAGCACGCGGGTCGGAGACCACAGCCCGACTCAAAAAAAGACTCGAAACCGCCCGGTGGGAACTCACCCGCATATCGGAGTACGATTATTGGATTACAAACGATCAGTTGTCCGCTTGCGTTACGGACTGCGAGACAGTGATACGCGCTGAACTTCTCACACGGGAACGACAGCGTGATTTTGGGCGTATAGACAAGCGCCTGTTGACCGACAAATAATGACAGCCCGATCGGGCAGACGATCATATGAGAGGATCAACGATGGAAATGGAATCGAAGAACTTCGCCCAGTCATTTGGGGACGGTGATGATGAGGGGCTGAGCGGCCAGACGTTTGTGCCGAAAATTCCGGAACCGTCGGAAGTGCCGATGCGCTTGCGGCGCCGCGACTTACGCTCGCTGCACGGTCTCGAACAGTACGCGAAAAACCGATATGAAGCTGTGCTGATTGCGGCCGCGCGTGCCCGCCAACTCAACGCCAAGAAGATCGCCCTGGAAGAGCGGGGTCTGGAAGACGACGCCTCGGAACTGAAGCGTCTGAAGATGACCTCGCACGCGCTCGATGAGTTGCTCGACGGGAAGATCGATGTCACGCGCCCTGAGGAAGGCCTTGAATCGTAACCGGTTGTGGCGTTTGCAAACCGTTGCCGGCTGTGGACGACTAAATGGTCCGGCCATCGACCCGATAGATGATACCATGTCGATGGTCGCTCGGCGTTCATCGGAACAGGGATTTGTTGTGACCGATGGCATGAAGCCAAACGATGGCGAGTGAAGCCGATCGCTATGTACTTCGAAACGACGACAATACAGAGGTCCTGATTGCATGCCACATCAATTAGTTATCGTTGAGTCACCGACCAAGACTAAGACGCTGCAGAAGTTCCTGGGCAACGGGTTTGACATCATGGCCACGCGCGGGCATATCCGCGATCTGCCGACCAAGTCCCTCGGCGTGGACATCGAGAACAATTTCGAACCCGAATATGTCCCGATCGATTCCAAAGACAACGTTGTCAAGGAGTTGAAGAAGGCGGCGAAGCAGGCCGACGTCATTTACCTCGCCCCCGACCCGGATCGTGAAGGCGAGGCGATTGCCTGGCATGTGGCTCATATTCTCAATCGGACCAAGGCCGAGGTTCGTCGTGCATCGTTTAACGAGATCACGAAGAGTGCAGTGCTCGAAGCACTCGAGAACGCCGGCAAGATCGACATGCGCAAAGTCGATGCTCAGCAGGCGCGACGGGTCCTCGACCGTATTGTCGGCTACAAAGTCAGCCCGTTTCTCTGGAAGACCGTATGTCGCGGTTTATCCGCCGGACGTGTCCAGTCCGTGGCGCTGCGATTGATCTGTGAGCGCGAGGAGTCGATTCGCGCCTTCACGCCGCAGGAGTACTGGACCGTCGAAGTGACCCTCCACAAAGAGGGCAAAAAGAAGACTCCGAAATTCACGGCGATGGTGTCCGAAGTTGACGGCGACAAGATCGAAATCCAGAATGAGGAAGCGGCCCACACCATCGAAGCGGATTTGAACAACGCCGACATCGCCGTCGGCGCAGTGAAGGTGCAAAACAAGCGCCGCAATCCGCCGCAGCCATACATCACCTCCACCCTCCAGCAGGACGCCGCCCGCCGCTTGTACTTCTCACCGAAGAAGACCATGACGGTGGCGCAGCATCTGTACGAAGGTGTTGAGATCGGTAAGCAAGGATCGGTTGGATTGATCACCTACATGCGTACCGACTCCACGCGTGTCGCCAACGAAGCGGTTGTCCATGCACGCGAAGTGATCGCCGCGGAATACGGTAAAGAGTATCATCCCGACAAGATGCCGACGCACAAGTCGAAGGGACGGACCCAGGACGCGCACGAAGCGATCCGCCCGACGTATTTCGATTTGTCACCCGACAAGATCAAGAAGTACCTCTCGCGTGATCAGTTGAAACTGTACACACTGATCTGGAATCGCTTTCTGGCCTCCCAGATGAGCCCGGCGGTCATCGAGAGAACGTCGGTGGACATCCGGGCCGAGGCCGAAACCAAGAAAGGCAAAAGCAAAACAACGCGTGAGTACACGTTGAAGACCGGCGCCGAAAAAATCACCTTCCCGGGATTCTTGAAGATCTACGAAGACACGCCCGAGGAAAACGGCGACGGGAAGAAAGAGAATCCGCTCCCTGCGCTGGAGAAGGGCGATGTGCTGGGACTCGACGATATCGATTCGCAGCAGCATTTCACCAAACCGCCGCCGCGTTTCAGCGAAGCATCGCTGGTAAAAGAACTCGAAGCGAACGGTATCGGCCGCCCGTCGACATACGCACAGATCATTTCGACCATTCTCAGCCGCAACTACGTGCGGCTTGAAGAACGCCGGTTGATGCCAACCGAATTGGGCGAGGTGGTCAATTCGATCCTCGTTGAGGCCTTTCCCGAGTTGTTCAACGTCGAGTTCACGGCGGAAATGGAAAATGAGTTGGACCGCGTCGAAGAGGGGATCGATCCGTGGACCGATGTCATGAAATCGTTCTACGGCTCTTTCGCCGAATCGCTCGGTGAGGCATCGTCGCGAACCAAGGAAATCAAAGAATCGTACCGCGAAGTGCTCGATGACAAATGCCCGGAGTGCAGCTCGGATCTGATTATTAAATGGTCGCGGTCGGGCAAGTTCATTGCCTGCACCGGATACCCCGATTGTCGATATACCTCGGATGTCGGTGGCGACAATGGAGCACAGACCAACCAGGAAACCGACCAGGTCTGCGAGAAATGCGGATCCCCGATGGTGATCAAGAGCGGTCGGTTCGGTCAGTTCATGGCCTGTTCCGCTTATCCGAAATGCAAGAACACCAAACCGATTCCGACCGGCGTGAAGTGTCCGGAGGAACGGTGCACGGGTGAGTTGGTGCCGCGCCGCACACGCACCGGCCGGACGTTCTATTCCTGCTCGCGTTATCCGGAGTGCAAGTACGCCGTCTGGAACCGTCCGGTGCCGACCCCCTGTCCGCACTGCGACTCGGAATTCATGCTGCAGAAGTCAACCAAGGCCAAAGGCGACCATCTGAAGTGTCCTGCCTGCGGCAACATCGCCGAAATCGAAGCAGAGACGGAGGCGAGCAGTTCTTAAGCCGCTCTGCTGTTTGAACTTGAAAGACCCCCATTGTGCCAATGGGGGTCTTTTTGTAGTTTAGCAGTTTGCCGGAATTCCGGTGACAGCCGTATGGGCTGTCCGTTCGGCAGTAGTCGGGGGGACGGAATGGATCGAACAATGTCCTCGTGGGTGGCGCGATTTCTGGATGATCTCACGGAGACACGCCGCTATTCACCGCATACGGTGACGGCGTATCGCCATGATTTGCAGTCGTTTATCGACTCCCAGCGGATGGGCAGCAAGACCCCGTCCGAGCGCCTCCTGACCGCCCGTTGCTTTCAACATCATCTCGCGGGCCAGGCCGCCCAGGGGCTGAGTAACCGGTCGATCGCTCGCAGCGCCGCCTCGATTCGTTCCTTTCTTCAGTTTCTTCATCGCCGGGGTGCGCTGAAAAATGATCTGTCTGAACGCGTACCGTCGATCAAGTTTTCGCCGACGCTGCCGCAGTTTCTCAGCGAGCGGCAAATGCAGCGGTGGCTCGAATCGCTGCCCGGCGGCGATCGCTGGGAGTTGCGCGACCGGTGTCTGGTTGTTCTTCCGTATGCAACCGGTGCACGGCTCGCCGAAGTCGTCGGACTGAATTGGGGCGACGTCGATGTGAGTTCCGGGACCATTCGGTTGTTTGGAAAGCGACAGCGCGAGCGAATGGCGCCGACCGGACGGTTTTTGGTTGAGTCGCTCAACGCTCTACGTGCTCAGTCGCCGATCGCGGCGATTGGCGCCGCCCAGCCGATTTTCGTCAATCGCAAGGGGACGCGCTTGACTGCACGCTCCGTCGCTCGCATTCTGCAGCGAACATTCGCGCAGTCTGGCGGCGGACATGTGACACCGCATCGCTTGCGTCACTCATTCGCCACTCACATGCTCGAACACGGTGCTGATCTGATGGCGCTCAAAGAACTGCTCGGGCATGAAAATGTTGCGACGACACAAATCTACACACACGTCACGCCCGGCCGATTGGCCGACGTGTATCACAACTCATTTCCCGGATGATCACACGTACCGCTATTAGCGAGAAGACATGACTCAACCAGTTCACCGATATCACAGCACAACAATCCTCGGCCTCACTTCGCGCGGACGGACCGCGATGGGCGGTGACGGCCAGGTGACCTTCGACGATACGGTTATGAAACATACGGCGCAGAAGGTCCGCCGTCTGACCGGTGGTGACGTGTTGGCGGGATTTGCCGGAGCATCGGCGGATGCCTTCACGCTGTTTGAACGCTTTGAAATGAAACTCGAAGACTACAACGGCAATCTGTATCGGGCGGCGGTGGAATTGGCCAAAGACTGGCGCATGGACAAATATCTGCGCCGGCTCGAAGCGTTGCTCGCGGTCGTCGATCACAAACATGCATTGGTAATTTCCGGTAATGGCGACGTCATCGAACCCGACGACGGGATTGTCGCCATCGGTTCAGGCTCACCGTATGCTCTCGCCGCGGCCCGGGCGTTGATGGGTCACACGAAGTTGAGCGCCGACAAGATCGTCCAGGCGTCACTGGAAATCGCCGCCGACATTTGCATCTATACCAACAAAGACATTACCGTCGAGGTTCTCTAGGAAAACGCTCATGGCTGATACATCTCTCGCGACCGTTTCATCATCCAGCACAACACCTCAGGGCGGCAGTGCGCCACGCCAGGAATTGACACCGAAAGAGATTGTTACCGAACTGGACCGCTACATCATTGGCCAGGACCGCGCCAAGAAATCGGTGGCCATTGCATTGCGCAATCGCTGGCGGCGCCAGCATGTCGACGATGCCCTGCGTGAGGAGATCGCACCCAACAACATCATCATGATCGGTCCGACCGGTGTCGGAAAGACGGAAATCGCACGACGACTGGCCGCACTGGCCGGCGCACCGTTTTTGAAGGTGGAAGCGTCGAAATACACCGAAGTCGGATATGTCGGCCGCGACGTCGAATCGATGGTTCGCGATCTCACCGATCTGGCCGTCGCAATGGTCAAACGGGAGAAGTCGGGCCAACTGGCGGAACAGGCCGCCGAACAAGCCGACGAGCGCCTGCTTGACATTCTGCTGCCGCCGCCCCCGCACCGTCAGCGGCAAACCGACGAGCCGGCTGCCGAACCGGAGTCGATGACAAAGTGGGAACGGACACGCGAGAAGCTCCGGGGCCAGCTCAAGGCCGGTTTGCTAGACAACAAAGAAGTGGAAATCCAAACGCCCGATTCCCGCACGCCGATGATCGAGGTCTTTTCACCCCAGGGAATGGAAGAACTCGGTGTGAATTTCCAGGACATGTTCTCCGGCATGATGCCCAAGCGCACCAGGATGCGCAAAGTCCCGGTCTCGGAGGCGCGCCGCATTCTCGCCGCCGAAGAAACCAACAAGCTGATCGACATGGAAGACGTGTACGGCCTCGCCATTGAACGGGTGGAGAATGCCGGGATCATTTTCATCGACGAGCTGGACAAGATCGCCGGCGAGCGATCGAAATCGGGCAATCCCGATGTCTCCCGCGAGGGTGTGCAACGCGATATTCTGCCGATTGTCGAAGGCACCACGGTCATGACCAAGTACGGTATGGTCCGCACCGACCACGTGCTGTTTATCGCCGCCGGCGCCTTTCACATCAGCAAACCGTCGGATCTCATTCCCGAACTGCAGGGACGATTCCCGATTCGTGTTGAACTCGACAGCCTCACCGCCGAGGATTTCGTACGCATCCTCACCGAACCACAGAACGCCCTGATGCGCCAGTATCACGCACTGCTCGGTACCGACGGGATTGACATCGAATTCACCGATGACGCCATCGACGAGATCGCGCAGACCGCCAGCAAAGTGAACGAACGCACCGAGAACATCGGCGCGCGTCGCCTGCATACGATCATGACGACGCTGCTGGAAGATCTGATGTTCCGCGCACCGAATGTGCGCTCGAAGAAGGTGGTGTTCGACCGCCGCGACGTGCGCAAAACGCTCAAAGACATTGTCGAGGACGAAGACCTCAGCCGTTATATCCTCTAACTTCTTACCAACCGCAAAAAGGCCCACGCCTTGTTGAGGACGACCATGCCCAAGAAGAAAAAGAAAGAGACCAGCGCCAAAACGGCCGCCAAGACCCCCACGCGCAAAGCCGCACCGACAAAGACCAAAGGCAAAAAGGGGATGCCGCCGGGAGTATCGACCAAAGATTTCCTCCGCATCAGTGATTGGACCGCCGACGAGATTCGCACGACAATCACCTGGGCGCGGAAGTGGAAGGCCGGCAAAGCCAGCCCGCGTCCGCTCGACGGTCAGGTGGCCGGATTGGTCTTCCACAAGCCGTCGCTGCGCACACGACAGAGCTTCGAAACCGGGGTGTTCCGCCTGGGCGGGCACCCGATGTTCATCACCGACGCGGAAATCAAGCTCGGCGTGCGTGAATCGATCCATGACGTGGCCAAAGTCATGTCACGGTATCTCGGATTGATCGTGATCCGCACGTTCAATCAGGCGCATGTCGATGAACTGGCCGAGCATGCCACCGTTCCGGTGATCAACGCACTGACCGACATGTACCATCCTTGCCAGGTGCTCGGCGATATCATGACCGCCGAAGAGCATTTGGGAACCATTGACGATTTGACAGTCGCCTTTCTCGGCGACGGGAACAACGTTTTCCACTCCTGGGCCAATCTCGCGTCGCGCATCCCGATGGATTTGCGACTGGCAACATCGGAACAGACAATGCCCGATCTCACTGTGGTGGGAACTGCACAAGAGACGGGTGTGAGTAAAATCACAATCACTCACGATCCGGTCGAGGCCGTGGCCGGCGCCGATGTCGTTTACACCGACGTGTGGGCCTCGATGGGCCAAAAAGAGATGGCTGACCAGCGTACGCAGTTACTGGAAAGGTTCCAGGTCAACAACGATCTCTTGCGCGGCGCTAAGGAGAGTGCTATTGTCATGCATTGCCTGCCCGCCGAACGCGGACGGGAAATTACCGACGACGTGATGGACGGTTCCCAGTCGGTGGTCTTCGACGAAGCGGAAAACCGTCTGTGGATTCAAGGAGCGATCATCGCGCAACTACTGGCGCGGTGATGGACCGTACAGGGGAGGATATGTCATGCGCAAGATGTCATGGATGGTGCACCTGATCGCGGCGGTCAGTCTGTTGTCACTGCTGCTTGTCGGCTGCAGTGATGACGATGACAATGGCGGGACGGGACCGACGAACACGATTTCACAGGAAGACCAATTGGAACTGCTCGATCAACTAATTGATCTCGATGCAGATACAACCGAAGAGGAAAGTGCTCTGGGGCTCGACATCCTGGCACTGGGCATCGGAGAGATCAATGGGAGTTTCCTGGATGGAATCGACGAATCCGATTTCGAGGATTTCTTTATTCCGGGACTGGGCAAAATGGCACCGCGAGGTCAATTGGGCGCATCGGTATCATTTAGCTACAATAATGGCTGGTGGGTCATCACCGTTGACAGTTCGTTCAGCGGGTTCGGTCTCTTATACAGTATCCAGATGACTGACTCAGTCCGCTTTGAAACGGCGGCGAACGTTGCACAACAGATCCCGGATGATGATACAGAGACATTCATCGAGCGTGCGTCCTACGATCTGGAGATGACCGGAGCATTCGGCGGACAGTCATTTGATTTTGATTTCGATTTCGGGACCGGTTTGACTGTTGGTGGATTGACCACGACGACGGCAACAATCAATGGTGGAACGCTCGGGACGCTGGCTGCTGAATTTCAAAGCAATGACACGACCGGCTCCTTCACACTGGCCATCGACGGCACGACCACGAACGGCGTGATTCCCAATTTTGAGGAGGAGGGCTGTCCCTCGAGCGGCACAATGGACATTGGTCTCGGCGTGGATGCCACACTGATTACCGATGGCAGCACGGCAACGGCTCAGGGGACCTGGGATATTGGAGTAACGATCGTAAATGGAATTGCCACAATCGTCTTTGAGAGCGAGTCTTTCACCAAGACGGAAACGGCAAATCTCTGTGAGGAAGACGACTAGGCTCACCCATCAGACCTAACTATGACGCCCACCTGCTTGATTGGGGTGGGCGTCGATTTTTGTGCGGGAACGAGTATTTCACGCGTGAGAACTATAGAGATTCCCCCACACCCTGACCAATCTCTGCACACCGGGCACTCTATTACAAAATGAGTCGATTCTCGGGCCGATAATCCTGATAAGCGGCACGGCATGTCGCTGAATCAGAATTCGTTGGCAGGGGACTTCAGACATTCGGAGGGGAGATGCGACGGTTCTTGGGGATTTCGGCGACCTTTCTGGTCGTGACGGCAGTTGTGCTGTTAATCATCGGTTGCAGCGGCGGCAGCAATGACGCCACCGGGCCCGGTTCAGGCACACTGTCTACGGACGATCAATACGAAACACTCGATCAGTTTGTGAATATGGACTTCGAATCCGATGATGCCTTGTTCGACATCAACGATATTGTGGCCGAACAAGCCGCCAGCCCGTATTGGGATGGTGTCGACAGCAGTGATGTGATGGGCGGAGCGATGGTCTCGCCCGCATTGCAGGGTCTCGGTAAAGTCGGACAATTGCAGAATGATACATTGGTGCTGGCCTACGATGACCAGTCGGGTTGGTGGTCGATTACATACAATGCCGAGGATGATTTCTTCGGTATTGTGATTGATCTGGCCGACTCGGTACGTTTCGAAACGGTCGAGGGCACGCCGCAACGGGATCCCGATGCATCCACGTACCGTGTCATTGAACGGGGTTCAATCGGCATGGATTGGACGCTCTCCGACGATGAGGGATCGTTCAGCATCGTCATGGACACCGATGTCGACCTGGATGTCACCGGTTTGAATACCAGTGTGGTCACGGTGGCCGGTGGATCATC
>WJJR01000118.1 GCA_014729565.1 Candidatus Zixiibacteriota bacterium
CCCGGCCACGGTAACGTCTATCTTCGACGAGATTGACGACACGTCCGATGACGGCTGGCGCTTCGGACGCTGGAACGCAACGGCGAACAGCTACGACGCATTCCCCGGCCTGACTTCGGTGTCCCGCAACCACGGGTATTGGTTGATCACAAAGGGCGCATATACGATCACATCGGATGGCGTCTCGTCGGTTCCGGACGATCCTCAGGCGGCGCGGCGGTTTGCCTCCATTCAGTTGAACCCGGGATGGAATCAGATCGCCAGTCCGTTTGCCTTCGATGTTGCAGTGTCGATGATCGAATACGATTCCGGCATTGAACAGGCGTTACATGAATACGTGTCGTCCAACGGCTCGTACCGTACGGTGTCCACACTTCGTCCCTTCCGGGGATATTGGATTTACAATGACGGCGCCAACAGTGCGGCCATCCGGATTCCGTACGAGCAGTCCGGCGGTGCGGTGATAGCTGACCGTGACACCGACGATGCGAATGGTGAATCATGGGTCGTGTCGTTGGCCGTCGGCAGCGGTGACCGTCGCGATATCGACAACCGTGTTGGTGTCCGAACGGACGCGAGTGACCGCTATGACGCATGTGACCGTAGTGAGCCGCCAGTAATCGGCAGGTATGTGTCCTTGGCATCTGATGTCAAAGAGGACAATGGCAAGAGCCATCCGTTAACGCACGATTACCGTGGTGTTGGAAACGATGTCTACGCGTACGATATTGTCATTCGCAGCAACACCGGCGAGCCGGTGACAATGACGGCCGATCTGAGCGAGATGCCGGTACGTTTTCGCGCCGTCCTGGTCAATCCCCATGGGTCTGAAACCTTCGATTTGATGGCATCGCGTGACGTGACACTGCCGAGTGTTGGCCCGCAGGGTGAAGCGCGATACACCTTGTTGGTCGGGACTGAACAGCAACTCACAGCAGAAACGAACGACACCGAGTCTGTCCCCAGGCGGTTTTCGCTATCACAGAACTATCCCAATCCGTTCAACGCGGGAACGGTCATTTCCTACACACTGACCGAGAATGAACACGTCGACCTGTCGATCTACGATGTCCTCGGCCGCCACATCACCACACTCGTCTCCGAGGCCGGTAAGCCCGGCGTTCATCATGTCGAGTGGAACGGCCGCGATGCCAACGGCCAATCGGTCGCCAGCGGGGTGTATTTCTACCGGTTGAATGCCGGCGCCAATTCCGATGTGCGGAAGATGATGGTGGTGAAGTAGGGACTCCGCGGAGGGGTCCTGACGATACCCTGCACCGAGCTGGGGTTCGATGTGGCTCACCCTGAAGGGCTCAGCGCTCCGTTCTTTCACAGTGAACCGAACCCACCCCGTCTCGTCGTGATTATCACGCTTCAGTGAGATGCTCAAATAGGGACAAATGAACAGAGGCGGCTGAAACCAGCCGCCTCTTTGGGTGTGATCGTAATGGAGTGCGTTATAACGCGCCTTGCAACTGGTAGCGGAAGTCCTGCACCTCCGCGTCTTCGCGCATGTTGTTAAACCAGTTGTTATAAACCAATTGCCGCTTGGCGGTTATAGTGGCATTGAAGATCGAATCGCGCTTGTCGGCGTAGAGTTGCATGTCGGCAGTGCGACGATCGATGAGTCTCAGGATCGCAGCGCCGAATTCGGTCTTGAACGGTCTCGACAGCGGATTCTCTTCCGTGAGCGTGAAGGCGACACCGCGGAAATTGGGGTTGGCGCCGAAGGGGCGGACCTGGTCATACCGTCCAAAGTAGCCGGTGCTGTCGTAAGTGATTCCGCCGGCTTCCGCGACCTCCTGGAGCGTCGTCATACCACCGCTGATATCCGGATACACTGATACGAGCGCCTGGTACGCCGCCTCTGTGCGCGCCTCCGTGTTGAGCTGGCCGATGATGGAGCCCATCACCTCGTTGAACGGTGAGATGCCGGCCGATTCTTTCCGGTTCACTTCGACCACAACGTACCGTTGCGGTGTGTCGAACGGATCGGAGATGTCGCCCTCGTCGGCACTGAACGCGAATTCGCTGATCATCGGATTGGCGCCAATCCCACGCAGCGCTTCGCCTTCTTCAAACCAGCCACTCGATGCGATTGGCAATCCTGCGATGTTGGCGGCGGAATCGAGCCCAAACAGGCGGGCGTCGTTGGCAACCTGTTCACCCTGAATGCGGAGATCGGACATCGTGGTCGAGGAAACGTCGATGCGCATGAGGATGTGCGAGGCATTGACCTGCACCGAGTCGCCCTCGCCGCGCTTTCCATTGGACTTGATGACATGGTACCCATACTGCGTCAGTACCGGATCAGACACCTGACCTGAGTCGAGTGCAAACGCCGCCTGTTCAAACGGGGGGACCATTGCACCTTCGCCAAACCAGCCGAGGCTGCCGCCCTGCTGGGCCGTTTGATCGTCCGAGTAATTGCGGGCCAGCTCGGCGAAGTCCTCACCGTTCCGTGCCCGTTCGGCGATGGCCTCCATGTCACGACGCACTTCAATGGTATCTTCTACGGAGGGATCCTTTGACAACGTCACGAATCGCAGTTGCGCACGATCCTCGTGGCGGAACTCGTCCTGGTGGTCCTCATAGTAGGTCAGAGCCTGAGTCGAATCGACCCGGGGAACTGAGTCGCGGAAGTTGGAGGCCGGCGCATGCAGATAGCGCACACGCACCTCATCGTTGGCGGCTTCGTACAGTTCCTTCACCTCCGGGTCATTGACCCGCGCCACCGAGGTGACATACTCCACGACTTTCTGCTGCAGCACTCGGGGTCGGGTCAGCGCCTCGATTTGCAGCCAGAGTTGCGGATTCGGTGACTGGTACGCCTGCAGGTATTTGCTGTAGTCGAATTGGCCGTCGGTCTGAAAATCGGGGACCTGCTGGACCTCCTGAGGCGGGAAGCGCCGGAGGTGCTGTGCCAGCTCACTGTTGGTGACTTCGAGTCCCTTCTCATCGATGAGTTTGCGCATCAGCACCGAATTGACC
>WJJR01000119.1 GCA_014729565.1 Candidatus Zixiibacteriota bacterium
CGCCAATTCGGCCTCGATCCCGGCGACTGGCAACTCGATCGCGCGATGATCCGTAAGCCACTGCCCGATGAACCGAAACGTCTCGCGTTCTGGGCGACAATCACCCTGCGTGTCCGTCTCGATGATTTCACCGCCGCCACCGATATGCTCGATCGTGCGCATAGCCTCAAGGCGGCGAAGATCATGATGGACTTTCAACTCGATGAACCAAGGGTGGTCTACGAGTCCGCTCTTGAAGACGCCATCGACGATGCGCGCCGTCGTGCCGAGGTCGTTGCACGCGAACTGAATGTAACACTCGGTCCGCCGTTGGGGTGCGAAGAGTTGTCCGATGCTCCAATGCCCGAGGACACCCATCCCATCCCAAGCTCCGATGACCTGTTCGAGCGGCGACATCTGGGGGATGTCATTCCGGATCCGTCTGAATTCACCACGGTCAATCCCGAGCCAATCGAGATCCGTGCTCGCGTGCGCGCCCGTTACGCGATCATTCGTTAACTCGTACCTGTGCCATCATGTTGAATCGTATCGCCGAATGGTTCGATTTCTCCGGCCAGGGGGCAACCTGGCGCGGGGAGATCACCGGCGGCGCCACGACCTTCCTGACGATGGCATATATCATCGTCCTGCAACCGGCAATCCTGGCCGAAGCGGGGATGGATGTCGGCGCGGTGATGTTTGCGACCTGCATCTCGACGGCGATCGCAACGTTGATGATGGGCATTCTGGCACGGTATCCAATCGCCGTCGCTCCCGGCATGGGGGAGAACTTCTTTTTCGTCTACGGTGTCGTTATCGCGAGCGGCATGCATTGGACCGACGCGCTCAGTGCCGCCTTCTACGCCGGGATCATCTTTGTCATCCTCTCGCTCGTCAGAGCGCGTGAGGTAGTCCTCCGCGCAATCCCCGACTCACTTAAGAGTGCGACGGGGATCGGTGTCGGGTTGTTGATTGCGTTTCTCGGATTTACCAATGCCGGAATTGTGGTCAAAGGAACCGGTGCTCCCGTCGCGATCGGCGATCTCACACAAGGCCCGACACTTCTGGCCTTAGGGGGACTGCTGATCACCGTGTTGTTGATGGTGCGCAACATCTACGGCGCTGTTTTCTGGGGGCTTGTGTCAACCGCGATCATTGCGTGGGCCACCGGAGTCATCCACATCGACGGCATTGTCGGATCGCCGCCATCGGTGGCGCCCACCTTCGGCCAGCTCACCTGGTTGCCGCAACTCAGCGCCGATTTCCTCGCCGCGGTCTTTGTGTTCCTGTTCATGGACGTTGTTGACACGGTGGGAACGCTCGCGGCGGTGGGGAAACAGGGAGGTTTCTTCAAAGGGGAGGAGTTGCCCCGCGCGCGCCGCGCGTTCAGTGCCGATTCCGTCGGCACCGTCATCGGCGCGATCTTCGGAACGTCAACACTGACATCGTATGTTGAATCGACCTCCGGAATCGCTGTTGGTGCTCGCACCGGTGTCGCCGCGATCATTGTTGCCATTGGGTTTCTGCTGGCGTTGTTCATCTCGCCGCTGGTCGAAACGATCGCCGGTGGCATTACGCTCCCCTCAGGCGCCACGCTTCAGCCGATCACCGCACCGGCACTGATTATCGTCGGCGCGCTGATGACCCGCATGGCGCGCGACATCCCCTGGGATGATGTTACCGAATCACTTCCGGCGTTCCTGATCATCACCGGCATTCCGCTGTCGCTGTCCATTGCCGATGGATTGTCGCTCGGCTTTATCCTGTATCCGATTGTCAAATTGGTGGCCGGCAAGCCGCGTGATGTCCATCCGGTGATGTACATCCTTGCTCTCGGGGCGATTGGACGATATCTTCTCATCTAGGCCCTGTAGTAACCATTTGAATATCAGCGCGAGGTCCACGGCACCGGGCGCATCTGGGTGTTGACGAATCGGCTAACTTCCAGTGCAGTGATTATGCAATCGCCTGTCGCGGCGACCCGACATCCGGCGTTGCTCATTGCCATTCTGATCGGCGCCGGTGTTCTGTGCGCGCGGTTGGGCAACGGGTCAACGGCCGATTGGTTCTGGGCGGGCGGTGTGGTCTGCCTCATCGCGATTGCGACCAGCGCATCAGTCCGGCGATCATCGGTGATGGTCACGACCGTGTTGGTCGCACTTCTTGCCGTCACACTCGGTGGCATCCGCTATTCAGCCGTCACCAGCAATCGCCCCAATCCCGGGGTAGTCGATTTGGCCGACCATGAACGCCCGGTCGAACTGTTTGGTGAAGTGTCCGGATCACCGCAGAAACGCCTGTCCGGCTGGCGCGTACCGGTTGATCTCACCAGTGTGCGCACACGCACCGGCACGGCGCCACTGGAATCAACTGTCCTGCTCACGTCGCGCCGTTCTCTCGACAGCCTGCGCCATGGCGATCTTGTGCGTCTGCCGGCGCGTGTCGTGCTCCCGCATGTCCGCCGCAATCCCGGTGGATTCGACTATGCCGACCATCTGTTTAATAAAGGCATTGATGCGCTGGTACGTCCATCCGGACGCATCATCCGTCTCGATCATCCTGATGACGGTTTTTCAATACATCGATTGGTCGAACCGGCCCGGCAGTGGCTGCGCGATGTGTTCGCCGAGCATCTTCCAAAAACGCCGCGAACACTGATTCTCGGATTTCTCATTGGAGAGATCGGCGAGCTGCCGCCGACGATTCTCAACACCGTGCGCGACGCCGGCGCTCTGCACTTGCTGGCCGTTTCCGGCGCCAATGTCTGGTTGGTGGTGGGATTGGTGCTGTTACCGCTTAAAGTGCTCGGGATGCCACGCGCGCCGCGATCAGTGATCGTGCTCGCGGTCGTCATCGCGTTCTGCTTTCTGGCACGAAACGAACCATCAGTGGTGCGAGCATCGTTGATGGTCGGAGCGTTACTGCTAGGATCGCTGATGCGCCGCCCGATTCGTCCTCTCAATGCCGTCGGCGTTGCGGCGATCATCATACTGATTCACTCGCCCACACATCTGTTTCAGCCCGGATTTCAACTCTCGTTTGCAGCCGTCATCAGCATTATCGCAGTGGTGGGGTCCATGCGCTACTGGAAGCGGCAACCACGAAAGCGTTGGAAGCGGTGGCTGCTGATTTTGTGCGCGTCGACGGTGGCCGCAACAGTCTCCACCGCCCCGATCATCGCCTGGCACTTCGCCGAAGTACCGATTGTCACCCTGCCCGCGAATCTCCTCCTGGTGCCACTGGCGTCGGTTTGCGTTTATCTCAGCATTGGCCTGCTTTTGTGCGACCTGGTGTGGTCGGGACTGGCGGCCCTGGTGAGTATTCCGCTCACACTCCTGCTCAAGCTGTTTCTGATCATTGCCGGGTCGTTTGCATCGTTGCCCGTAGCGGTTCTCCGCTGGCCTAATCCATCACTTCTGTCAATTACGATTGTGTATGGAGTATTCGTCGCGGCGCTAAACTGGCGGCACCGCTACCGTTTTGTCCGTCCGGCTGTCTACGGGCTCGGCGGGATTGCGATTGTTTCCGTTGCCGTCTCATTTCTGTCCGACACCCCACCTTCGCTCAAACTCACACTACTGGATGCGGGACGCGCCCAGATGGCGGTCTTCAATAATCGTCAGAGCGGTCAGGTCCGTCTGTACACCGATGATCCTCACGTGACGTTCGACATGCGTGAGTGGGTCGTAGAACCGTTTCTGCGGCATGAGGGGTTGCCAACCGACCAACTCGCTGTCGACGCGTGGCTTACCAGCCGTGCCGACGATGGCTCCAATCCCTTCGCCAATGGCGCGCGGGGTGGTTTGACGCATCATGTTCGCTACCTGTCCGATCTTCCCAAAGTTGACCGGCGTGACCGGTATTGGGCCGACCAGATCGAACAGGATGGCCGTCGAGCGACCTTCATCAGAGCGGTCCCAAGCGACACGACGACAACCGGTTGGAGGCCTGTGCTGGCGGGAGAATCGGACGTCCTCATTTTGC
>WJJR01000120.1 GCA_014729565.1 Candidatus Zixiibacteriota bacterium
CCCGGACGACAACGGCAAGCTTGATTGGTGGCCAGAACGCACCCTAATCTGTTACTTGGCAAATCGGTGACACGGAGGAATCGAAACCCTGCTAACTTTACGCGAAATCAACGGGAGAACACTACATGGCATGGATTAAGAAGATACCAGTAGGGGAAGCGGAGGGCCGCCTCAAGACCATATTCGACGGGTCGGTCAAACGAGCCGGGAAAGTCTACCAGATCGTACACCTGCAATCGCTCAATGCCCCGGTGCTTCAGGCCGCGCTGGAAATGTATCGGGCGGCCATGTTTGGTCCATCCCCGCTGTCACGACAACAGCGGGAGATGATTGGCACAGTGGTCTCGTCCATCAACCACTGCCACTACTGAACCGAAGCGCACGGGGAGGATCTCCGTCAGACCGGGGCACCGGACGACGTCGTCAGCGCCGTGAAACGCGACTGGCTTACGGCCGAGCTGAATGACGTTGACCGCGCCATTTGTACCTATGTCGACAAACTCACCCGCACTCCCGGGGCGATGACCACGGCCGATGTCGAGGCGTTGCGCGGTGTCGGGTTGGATGACACCGCGATCCACGATGTCTGCACGGTCGCGGCATATTTCAATTACATCAATCGGATCGCCGATGGGTTAGGCGTCGATTTGGAGCCGGAGATGGCGCCGCGGGAAATGTAGTGCGGGCGCCTCGTTTACAGTGAGCGGAGCCGAACTGCCCGCACTCGGGTCCGGCCGAGGCGGCCGGACGATAATAAGGATCGCATGGTGGGTGCACCTCGTCTGCGCTCCGCAGAAGCAAAGCACCCACGCTACTTTTTCTGCATCTTCGCCCAGGTGTCACGCAGCGACACGGTCCGGTTGAAGACCGGCTGGCCGGGCTTGGTGTCTCTCATGTCGGCGCAGAAGTAACCGTGACGGAGGAACTGGTAGCGCGATTCCGGTTCGGCGTTCGCCAATGATGGTTCCACTTTGCAGTGCGTCATGGTGACCAGCGATTCGGGATTGAGATTGGCGCGGAAGTCTTCGCCTTTCTCCTCGGGATCGGGCTTATTGAAGAGGCGGTCGAACAGACGCACCTCGGCGTCGACCGCATGCGGGACCGACACCCATTGCAGCGTGCCTTTGACACGCCGTCCGTCGGGTGTGCCGCCGCCGCGCGATTCGGGATCGTACGTGCAATGCAGCTCGACAATCTCGCCGGCGTCGTCTTGCACGACATCCGTGCACGTCACATAATACGCGTGTTTCAGGCGCACTTCTCGACCCGGCGCTAAACGGAAGAACTTCTTCGGCGGATCTTCCATGAAATCATCACGTTCGATGTAGACTTCGCGCGTGAATGGAATCTTACGCGTGCCGGCGGAATCGTCTTCAGGATTATTGTCCGCGTCAAACTCTTCGACTTGTCCCTCAGGATAATTGTCGATGACCAGTTTGACCGGATTGAGGACTGCCATGACCCGCGGCGCCCGCTTGTTGAGATCCTCGCGCAGGCAATGCTCGAGCAACGCGATGTCGACCACGCTGTCCATCCGTTTGGCCACACCGATCCGGTCGCAGAAGTCACGAATCGACTCGGGTGTGAAGCCGCGACGACGCAATCCCATGATCGTCGGCATCCGCGGATCATCCCAGCCGGAGACAGACCCCTCTTTCACGAGCGCAAGCAGCTTGCGCTTGCTCATGATCGTGTAATTCAATTCCAGCCGCGCAAATTCAATCTGCTGCGAATGAAACACGCCGAGCTGATCGAGATACCAGTCATAGAGCGGACGGTGATCCTCGAATTCGAGCGTGCAGATCGAATGCGTGATCCGTTCGAGCGAATCCGACAGACAGTGCGCGAAATCATACATCGGGTAGATGCACCACTTGTCGCCGATATGCGGATGCGGCGCGTGTTTGATCCGGTAAATGGTCGGGTCGCGCATGTTGATGTTGCCCGACGCCATATCGATCTTCGCGCGCAACACCTTCTCCCCGTCGCCGAACTCGCCGTTGCGCATGCGTTCGAAGAGATCGAGGTTGTCTTCGACCGAACGGTTCCGATGCGGGCTCTCCTTGCCGGGCGCCTTGAGCGTACCGCGATACTGACGAATCTCCTCGGCGGAGAGATCGTCGACATACGCCTTTCCGTCTGTGATCAACTGCACCGCGAAATCATAGAACTGGTCGAAATACTCCGACGCGTGATACAACCGATCTTCCCAGTCGAAGCCGAGCCAAACCACGTCGCGCTTGATCGCTTCGATATACTCGCGCTCCTCTTTGAGCGGATTGGTGTCATCGAAACGCAGGTTGGTCTTGCCGCCGAAATCGGCCGCGATGCCGAAATTCAGGCAAATCGACTTGGCGTGGCCGATATGGAGATAGCCATTCGGCTCCGGCGGGAACCGTGTATGGACCCGCCCGTCGAACCGTCCCGAGGCGTTGTGCTCCTTGATAATCTCGCGGATGAAATCGGAGCGCTCATGGGCTTCTTCGGAGATTTCTTTGGTGCTGTCAGTTCCGGTGTCGCTCATCGCTCTTGCTCCCTGATTTCGGGATATACGTCGGTAAACCGATATCCGTTTTCCTTGGGTTCCACATGTATCGGGACCGAGTCCGCAATTCAGTTTAACTTTTCGCCTGCATCCCCGCGAGCAAATCGTCCTCGAACGGTTCATTTGTGATCATCCTCTCCTGCGCGTTAGCTCTAACCCTCTCTGCAACAATGCGATATGTAACATCAAGTGGTTGGCAGGGTATCTATTGTCAGAAAATCATCTACATCGCGATGGCCTAGCAGCATTTTGGGAATACTCACCATTCAAAGGAGTAACTTTCTGTAGATCAGCGAGAGAATCCGGGCACGAACAAGAGACGGGGCAAGGCATCCCTCATTGGAGTGAGGGGTGGCCGAAATGTGCGGTTGACATTTGTTCTGTGAGGAGGATGCGATGACAATAGAATTCACCAAGTCACCACAGCTTCAGTCAAGGATCTTTGTCGCGCTCGCGGCTTTCCTTCTCCTTGCCGGGTGTACTGACAGCACCAAACCAAGCGAAACCACGGCATTCACTCTAATTGTGGCAGATAAAGGAGACCGACAACAGGTTATTTTGGTCGATCCTGAGGAAGGCAGTCTACTGGACTCAATTCCACTGACTCGGGGATTATTCCAAATGGCGGCCCATCCCGACCAGGAG
>WJJR01000121.1 GCA_014729565.1 Candidatus Zixiibacteriota bacterium
GATGAAGGATATGCGGGACCGATTGTCGATACGTCTGACTGCTTTGACCGCATTCGGCTGGAACCGATTGTGGAATTCAGAAGTGGAGCGATCACGATACGCGATCCGCGCGATATCCCTGAGGATAGTATCGTCATTAACTGGCCATAAAGATGCTATTGGAAATTCAACTCACACCTTGAGCCGGGCTCGGCCATCCATCTGCTCCCAATTGCCACACGTAAATAGAAATACCTTTGCAAACTCCCAATAGGCTGATACCTTGAGCTTGGAACCACCACACCTTAGGGACGTGCGTATCGTGACATCATAGTCGTCCCGTCGGAGGTGATCATGCCCGGTGTCACTGTCAGTCTGGATTGTACGGCTGAACACGATTGCACCCGTCGACGGCTGTCGGCATCGCTGCACTACGAATCCCACACACCTGACTACCGCAGTCTGCTCCACCGGGTGAATGACCGTTCATGTGTCGGTGTCGCCACGTATCCGGACTATCCGATACTGCTGCACGCGACGGCCAACGCATTAGTCGCAGTCGACGGTGCAGTATATGACGGATCTCCTCACGACGTCATCCACAAAGTCGACGAGATCGACTCCGCTCCGGACCGGGGCAACCAAATCGCTATGTGGCTGGGCCAGTGGCTCAGCGATCGCGATGCCGAATGCGTGATTGTCTACGCCGAACGTGATCCCAACGGAACAGTGGTAATTGCCAACGACGTATTGGGCCGATTGCCGTTCTACTATTCCCAGTCATCGCGGTGCTTCGTAGCCAGCCGTTCACTCCGGCATATTGTTGCCGTGCAGAATGGCAGTCAACCCGATCCGCTGGGTGTCGCGCAGTCACTGATCTTTGGTTATTCACTCGGATCACGGACATACATCCGCGACATCTCAATGCTGGCACCGGCGAGCGTCATGACTATCTCTCAGACCACTGGAGCAATGCAAACGACAGCATACAATCACTGGTGCCTGGAGGCGGATGACAGCGATCCCTCACGGCCGCAGGACGCGGACGCACAAGACCTCGCAGAGTTGTTTGTCGACTGCACACGACAGCGACGGAACACATTTACCGATCGCTCGTGCGTGTTGTTCTTATCCGGGGGACTCGATTCGCGCTCGGTCGCCGGAGCGCTTGTGCGTGGCGGCTGCTCCGCGACAGCGCTGACGCGTGACGATGGTACGCCAGTCGGGGGACGCGAACGGGCGACGGCCCAGCATATCGCCGCAGCGTGTGGCCTGCCATGGGAGTGGACGGCGTTCCGGCAACCCTACCCCTGGGAGTATCAGCGGATCATCGAACTGCGTGACGGACTCAATTACGGAGCGATGGCCACACAGCTTCAGTCGCACCGCGCGGCCGCAGCGGTCGGCGGCGATGACTGCCTGGTATTTACGGGTGACGGTGGCGACAAGGTGATGCCATACTTGCGGCCGCCGCGCCGGCTGCGCACCGTGCGGCAATTGGCCGAAATGGTCTCGGCACAAACCTCGTTTCTGGGCATACAGCGCGCGGCCGCCTTAATTGGCTGCACGGAGCAACAGGTGCTGGAGAGTGTTGAAGAAGCGATTGAAAGCTATCCCGAGGCGAGTATCGAGGACCGATTTGTTCACTACATGGTCTTCGAGCGTGGGCGTCGGTGGCTGTTCGAGGGTGAGGAACGTGCACGGGCGTTCCAGTGGGCCACGAGTCCGTTCTACGCGATACCATTCTTCCGTCGCGCACTTTCGATTCCGTGGCAATGGAAGCAGTCCGGTCGCTGGTATGCGGTATTCCTCCGCGCGCTATCGGAGAAGCTGGCGACGATACCCGATGTCAACACCGGTCGACCGCCCGGAACCCCTCCCCGATTCCGGGCTAAGATCAAAGCACTCGTATCGCACTCGCCTCGACTGGAAAGATTCGTGCGGGATCTCTACACTCGCAAGACGTTACCGAAACCTATCCCCTGGCAGCCGTTGCCGGTGGCCGAATTACTGGAATCAGCGTCGGCCGCGGCGTTGTTCAATCGAAATCAGATAGAACATCTGCTGTCCACACCACAACCGTTGACTATTCACTGGCAGGTGATCACGGTCCTGTGGAGTCTGCACCAATTCGACAAACAGGCTGAATTGGAGGCACTGCCAAAGCGGGATGCGACAATGGTCATTGAGAACATGACTGCCGTGAATGGCCAACTCGTCGCGGCGCGGATCCCCGTGCACCTCGACAATCAAACAAAACAGGCGGATGTCTAAAGACACCCGCCTGGTAACTCACAGAATCGAATGAATTAAAC
Source organism: Candidatus Zixiibacteriota bacterium (assembly GCA_014729565.1). Taxonomy (GTDB): domain Bacteria; phylum Zixibacteria; class MSB-5A5; order WJJR01; family WJJR01; genus WJJR01. The sequence goes on from WJJR01000121.1 coordinate 2,295, forward strand.
GTTCACCCGTTCGAGATAGTCCTTTGTCCGTGTGTCGATCTTGATCTTGTCGCCGATTTTGATGAAGAGCGGGACTTTGACCTGAAGGCCGGTTTGGACCGTTGCGCCTTTGGTCATGTTTGAGACCGTATCGCCTTTGACAGCCGGCTCGGCGTCGGTGACTTCCAGAACAACCGAGGACGGCAAGTCGAGTGAGAGCGGGGCGCCCTCGAAGTAGAGGATCTTGTAGTCCTCGTTTTCCATGAGGAAATCGGTGTAACCCTCGAGCTGCTCGGCATTGAGACCAACCTGTTCGAAGGTCTCGTTGTCCATGAAGTGCCACTGCTCGCCGTCATTGTACATATACTTCATCGAGCGCTGCTCGAATTCGGGCTCATCGAAGGTCTCCCCCGATGCGAACACCTTTTCGAGCACCTGGCCAGTGCGCAGGTTGCGCAGCTTCGTGGTCACCTTGGCGCGTCGCTGGGCGGTGCGGGCGTTCTGGAAGTCGAGAATCTCCCAGAGGTCGCCGTCGAGTTTGAGTTTGCGTCCGGTACGAAAGTCACTGGTGGAAATCATGCGTTGGTCCTCAATCGGTTATTGCCAAAGTGCTATCACGAACGGCGGCGCCCTATGCCGCGGCGCGCCGAGCACGAGAAGATACGGCAAAATCGGTGCGGATGGGGGAGGAAAATGGGCGGTGGTGTCAGACGCCGTCCTTCTCGATAACGGATTCAATGACACTGTATTACGGCAGGTACCGTCCGTTCGGAACGCACAGCATAGGGGCCAGTTGAAAAAAGTCGTGTGTCAACTCCGCAACAGATGATGTAACTGAATCAGACGATCATAACCTCACGTAGGTGTGGCTCTTAGCCGCACCCGTCCGGCTAAGAGCCGGACCTACACAACAAACCTATGGGTTTTTAACACGCCCCAGAGCTGTGAGACACCAAAGGGGTCGTACCGCTACCGCGGTCGCTTGAAGAGCAGGCAGATGCTCGAGGTGCGGCCCTGGGTCTCGGCAATGGAGAATGCCGAGACTAACTCCCACCCCTCACGGCCGGCTTCGTTGCACACTTCATCGAGGTCCGTTTCGGGCTTGGTCTCACGCAGGATGCCGCCCTTGGCTTTGACCATTAATGATTTGTACTCCCAGCTCATTGGGATCCTCCTGGTTTCACGCTGTTCAGGTGATTGGGATGCAGCATAATACTCTTCCGTGTGACAATGTAAATGCGCACCGAGCTGGGGCTCGGCGCTCCGTTTGCTTCGGCGGTTCCTTGACGGTCTATGGTTTGTGTGCCGTCAGCAGCCAGGCGTCGCCGACCAGCCAGCGGCAACGTACCTTCTGGAATCCGCAATCGCGGACTTGCTCGGTGGCCGATGAACGTGTCGTCAGCTTCGGGCTCGGTGAACGAAGCTGCCACATCAGCCGCGTCAACGGCGCGAACAGATTGTCGGAGCCGAAATAGTCGACCCACACGAGCAGCCCATTCGACGGCAATGATCGATAGGCTCGCCGCAAAACGGCGTTCGAGAGCCGTCCCAAATCGCAAAACAGGACCACGTCGTAGCCGCTCGGCAGAGACTTGTTCATATCACCGGCATGGGTGCGAATGCGGCCGGTGAGCCCCTCGCGACGGACGATGGAACGCGTGACACGCACCACATTGGCGATATCCAGAACACAGGCTGTGAGATGCCGATGGGCGCGCACCAACTCGATCGACATGACACCCGATCCCCCGCCGACATCGAGTAACGACTCGTATCTCCTCAGATCGAGTGTCCTCGCCAGCGCCCTGGCCTCGCGCTGGTGCTCCTCATACAGCATGTGCGTGAATCCCTTCGCCCACTCGGGATCATCCAACAAACGCTCAAAGTAGTATTCACGCTTGACTCCAAGGAGCGATTCGTAGTTCCGGCCGGTGGTGAGTGTCTCCTCCAATACCGTGAAGGCCAGGTACTCCTCCCCACATTCTGCGGAGTAGATGTTGGTCCAATGGACCGACCGTTCCTTAACGAAGTACCGTTCGGCCAATCTAGAGTTGTAGAAGTAGTCCCCCGACCGGCGGAGCAGGCCCAGCGACACCAATACCGACAGGAAAATGTCCCGTCGAGACGGATGCAATTTGCAGACGCGTCCTAACTGTCCTGCGGTCATTTCGCGACCGCTCAGTTTGCGGAAGATGTGCAATTGTTCCGCGGCGACAACACAGCGCGACGCCATGAAGGCGGTTTGGAAGTCGATCTTGGCCAGGACGCGTTTGGGAAGTTTGTCCATTGTGAAGGCGGGCATGGGGTCTCCGGAGCGACGGTGGGTGCGTTGCACCCACCCTACATCGATAGAAACGGGGCGCACCGTGTGATACGCCCCGTGTGGTGTGCGTTCCGATCCGAAACCGGATCAGAGATTGTAAATGATGCGGTCGGCGTATGTCGAGGTGCCAACTTTCTGCGCGCCTTCCATCTGACGGGCGAGATCATAGGTTACGATCTTTTCCATAATCGTCTTCTCAAGCGCCTTCTGGATCAGTTCGCCGGCTTTCTCCCAACCGAGATACTCGAGCATCATCACCGCCGACAATACGAGCGACCCCGGATTGACCATGTCCTTATCGGCGTATTTCGGTGCGGTACCGTGAGTCGCCTCGAACAGCGCGACGTAGTCGCCGATGTTCGCTCCGGGCGCCATACCCAGTCCACCGACCTGCGCGGCGCAGGCGTCGGACAGATAGTCGCCGTTCAGGTTTGGTGTGGCGATGATATCGTATTCATCGGGACGAGTCAGCACCTGCTGGAACATCGAATCGGCGATACGGTCCTTGATCACCACTTTGCCTTTCGGCGGTTTGCCGCCGTGCTTGGCCCAGACGTCGTCCTCGGTGATGGTCTTTCGCGGGAAGTCCTTCGCCGCGATGGCATAGCCCCAATCGCGGAAGGAGCCCTCGGTGTACTTCATGATGTTGCCCTTGTGCACGAGCGTCACCGAAGGACGATTGTGATCGAGCGCATACTGGATGGCCTTGCGCACCAACTGCTGCGTGCCCTTCACCGAGATCGGTTTGACGCCGATGCCGGAATCTTTGCGGATCTTGGTCTTCATCCGCTTGTTCATGAAGTCGATCACCTGGCGCGCTTCTTTGGTGCCCTTCTTCCATTCGATCCCGGCGTACACGTCCTCGGTGTTTTCACGGAAGATGATCACGTCCATCTTCTCCGGACGTTTCACCGGCGCGGGCGTGCCGTGATAGAACTTCACCGGACGCACGCAGGCGTACAGGTTCATGATCTGGCGCATGCTCACATTGAGACTGCGGAATCCGCCGCCGACCGGTGTGGTCAATGGGCCTTTGAGGGCCACGATGTAGTGTTTGATGGCCTTAATCGTATCATCGGGCAGCCACTCACCGTAGTACTCGTTGGCATTTTCACCCGCGTACACGTCAAACCACTCGATACGTTTCTTGCCGCCGAACGCTTTGTGCACCGCCGCATCAACGACGCGCCGTGTGGCTTTCATGATATCGCGGCCGATCCCGTCGCCCTCGATCACCGGAATGATGGGATCGTTGGGGAACTTGATCTTTCCGCCGACTACCGTGATCGGCGTTCCCTGTTCCGGTGGTGTCAGCTTCTGGAACTTGACCGACTTTTTCGCCGGTGTCTTACGTTTTGTGGTTGTGGGCATGTCACCTGTCCTTATTTCGCGAGTCCGTCAATAATCTCCTTGTACACTGTCGCTGACTTCTGCAGCTCGCCAAGTTCGGAGTCGTCGAGCTTCAATTCAATAACCTTCTCCACCCCATTGGCGCCGAGAACCACCGGTACGCCGACGTAAACGTCTTTCAGCCCGTACTGGCCGTCACAATAGGCCGATGCGGCGAGGAGAGTCTTGCGATCATTGAGGACGGCGTTGGCCATCTTCACGGTCGCGGCCGCCGGGGCGTAGTACGCGCTGCCGGACTTGAGCAGTTTCACAATTTCACCACCGCCGCCGCGCGTGCGCTGCACGATCGCATCGAGGCGGTCTTTGTCGATCAACTCGGTCACGGCGATACCGCCGACCGTCGTATAGCGCGGCAACGGAACCATCGAATCACCGTGTCCGCCGAGAACCATCGCCTGTGTTTCGGTGACGGAGCAGTTCAGTTCCATCGCGATGAAGGTGCGCATGCGGATCGAGTCGAGCACACCGGCCTGGCCGAACACCATGTTCTTGGCGAGACCGGATTTGCTCCAGGCGCGATAGGTCATCACGTCGAGCGGATTGGAGACGACGAGGATCATCGTGTTCGGACAATTCTTGGTAATGCCCTCCATCACCGAGTCCATGATCTTGATGTTGCTGTTGAGCAGGTCTTCACGGCTCATGCCGGGTTTGCGCGGCATGCCGGCGGTGATCACAACCAGGTCGGACCCGGCGGTGTCTTTGTAGTCATTGGTGCCGGTAATGGTGACATCGTAGCCGCGCACCGGAGCGGCCTGCATCAGGTCGAGGGCCTTGCCCTGCGGCATGTCTTCGATGATATCAAAAATGACGACGTCGCAAAGGTTGCTTTCGGCCAGGTACTGTGCGCATGACGCGCCCACGTTCCCGGCGCCGATGACGGTGACTTTCTTTCGCATGTGTGCTCTCCTCCGAGGACAGCAGGTGTCCGTTATGAGTGTTTGTCGTTACGTATCGTCACAGTTGTGAGTGCGGCATCGTTGACAATCAGTGCGCGCGCCGGAGTGCCGACGTAGTCGATGGCGGCGGCGATGGCGGCGTTGACATGGCCGTGTGGTTCGTAGCCAAATCGTTGAACGTCGTAAGGGCTCATGTTGGTCACCGCCATCAGGCGACAGCGCTGTGTCATCCGCGCGGTCCGCACCAGTTTGTGCAGTCCCATTGTGTAGGGACGGTCGGCCAAGCCCAACCAGTCCGCCTGATTGGGAAATTCTTCACTTAACCGCTGATAGAATGGCGATCCGACGCCCTCATTGCAAGGGGATGTTACAATCATCACCCCGCCCTCGCGTACCGCCGGCCGGCACAATTCCCAGCCCTTCTGCATCTGGTAGAGGTTGAGATCGAGGGGCGGGTGGACGGCGGCCACGACAATGTCAAAAAGTTGATCCACCGGCGCTTCATAGTACTTGAGGGCGGCGTGGCAGGCGCGTGGGAAGCAGAGATCGACATGACCGGCATAGGCGGCGACAATCTGGTCGGCGGCATCCAGTACCACTTGAATCGAGAATACCCGTTCTGAATTAATGACTTGCGAGCCCAGATCGATAAACTCTCGTACCGGGTTTCCGTCGGTTTTGAGCGCACAGGCCTCCTCGGACACCGCCCCGGCGTGCGATCTCTCCACCGTCTCCTTTCCTGCCAGCCCCGGGATAATCGACTTTCGTCCGCCCGTAAAGCCGGCGAAGAAATGCGGCTCGACCGAGGTGATCGGGATGAGAAGATCAGACGCGAGCACATCCCGGTTGAGAGAAATCGCTCCGGCCAGGCTCTCCAGCGTTCGGTTCGCCGACGAGTCCCGGCCATCATGTATGAGAATACGGTCACGAATATCTGGGAGACTCTCGCCAAAGATCACCTGAAGCTCGCCCTCGCTCGGCGCCCGATGCAATCCCGTGGCAACCATCACTCGCCAGTCGGGGTTACGCGAAAGTGCCGGCAGGAGCTTCGGCAGGATGCGCGCGGTCGGCGTGGAGCGCGTGGCATCGTTGACCACGACCAGTGGCCGCCGTGCGTCCATGATAAACGTCTCAAACGAGTTCATCCCGGCGCCGAGCGGACTGCCCATTGTATACAGTAGCGCAGCGTCTTCATCAGCAGCCACCGAGGGACGCCGTCCGACAAGCGTCACATCCACCGACGACGGCCATTTCAGGACGATTGACCGGTTGCCGTACCGTATGGAGTGTTGGGAGTGCGCCATCGGTTCTCTCTAAACCGTCCAATATAGAACGTATGCACACGGCAATGCAAAAGTGGGACGTCAAAGAATAGCCCGTCCCGCCTGGGATCCGGCGAAAACGGGCATATCATGACAGAATTGGTGGTGTCGCTCAGTCGAGATCGATGCCTTCGAAAAAGAATGCGATTTCCTTTCTCGCATTCTCCGGCGAATCCGAGGCATGGACCGAGTTCTTTTCGACGTCGACGGCGAGGTCATAGCGCAGCGTGCCGCAGGCCGCCTCTTTTGGATTGGTCGCGCCGATGAGCGTGCGGAGATTATCGACCGCGTTCTCTTTTTCAAGAACCATCGGAACGATCGGACCGGAACTCATGAAGCGGCAGAGGGATTCATAGAACGGCCGCTCTTTGTGGACGGCGTAGAACGCTTTGGCCCGGTCGGGGCTCAACGTTTCGAGCCGCATGGCGCGAATGACAAAGCCCGACTGCTCGATTCGCCGAATGATTTCACCGATGAGATTGCGGCTGCTGGCGTCGGGTTTGATAATCATCAGTGTGTGTTTCAAAACGCTCCTCACTGCGTGTGTGTTCAGTTGGCCGGTGACACAACGGGGCCGGCGAGTGGATGTCACACCGGCCCCGATGGATATCACATAAAGATCGTTTGAGCAGCGCGCTTAGCGCGATGTTTTCCGTTTTGTCTTCGGCTTCGAACGGCTCTTGCTTGCCGGTTTGGTCGACCGTCTCGTCGGTGACTTCGACTTGGCTCTGCTCTTTGAGCGTGTGGTCGACTTGGACCGCGCGGCCTTATTGCCCGACTTCGATGTTGTCTTCTTCTTTGTCGCAGCCGGCTTCCGCGTTGTTGCCTTCCTCGTTGCGGTCTTGCGTGTGCCCGTCTTCTTTCTGGACGACGTCGACTTGCGGGCGGTTGTCTTGCGTGTCGACTTCGCCGCCGATCGTGTTTTGGTCTTCCCCTTGGTCGACTTTGTGCGCGGCTTGGCCTTGGCTTTGGCTTTGCTCTTCGCCTTCGATGCCGTTGTCCGTTTGGACTTCGTCGCGGTCGTCTTCTTCGCCGGCGTGGCCGCCTTCTTTTTGGATGTCGTCGACCGTTTGGTGGTCGCTTTCTTCGCGGTGGTGGACTTGGAGCGCGTCTTGCCGCGTGCCGCCATCCGTCCCTTCGAGGTCACGCTGACCACTTTGGCGCGCTTGCGCTGCGATCGCTGAGACAATTCGTGCTGCATCAGTTTGGCGACTTCGGCCGGTGTGTCGGCCACTTCGACACCCGCCGCACGGAAGGCGGTGATCTTTTCGGCGGCCGTACCGGCGCCGCCGGCAATGATCGCACCGGCATGGCCCATCCGTTTGCCAGGAGGCGCGGTGCGCCCGGCGATGAATGACACCACCGGCTTGGTCATCTGACGGTGAATGTACTCGGCCGCCACTTCCTCATCGGTGCCGCCGATCTCGCCGATCAACACCACCGCTTCAGTCTGACGGTCTTTTTCAAACATCTCCAGCACATCGAGGAAGCGCGTCCCGATGATCGGATCGCCTCCGATGCCGATGCAGGTCGACTGGCCAATGCCGTTATTGGTGAGATGGTAGACGACCTCGTAGGTCAACGTGCCCGAGCGCGACACCACACCGACCGGACCCTTCTTGTGAATCTGTCCGGGCATAATGCCGACTTTGCAGACGCCGGGCGTGATCACGCCGGGGCAGTTCGGCCCGACCAAACGGACGCCTTTGACCTCGTAGTACCGGGCCACTTTCAGCATGTCATCGGCGGGCAAGCCTTCGGTGATGCAGACAACCAGCTCGACACCGGCGTCGGCCGCTTCATAGAGCGCGTCGACCGCCAGTGGTGGTGGTACATACACGACCGACGTGTTCGCGCCGGTTTCACTGACGGCGGCCGCCATCGTGTTGAACACCGGTACCGTCTCGACCGTCTGGCCGCCTTTGCCGGGAGTGACTCCGGCGACGATTTTGGTGCCGTAGTCGAGCATGCCTTTCGTGTGGAACGAACCATCACGTCCGGTAATGCCCTGCACAACGACACGTGTGTTTTTGTCTACTAATATGCTCATGTCAATCTCCAGGTTCTCAGCTATCGATCCGCTCGAACGGATCGTTATGCGGCTTTGTTCGCCAGCTTGATTGCTTCGTTGACCACTTCTTCCATACCCGGGGCCGTTGCCAGGCCAACGTCGCGCAGAATGTCGCGCGCTTCCTGCTCGTTGGTGCCGGTCAGACGGACGACAATCGGCAGGTCGGGCTTCAGTTGCTGCACGGCCTGCACGATGCCGTTGGCGACATCGTCGCACCGTGTGATCCCGCCAAAAATGTTAAAGAGGATCGCCTTCACATTGGAATCGCGCATGATGATCCTCATCGCGGCGATCACTTTTTCGGGATTGGATGATCCGCCGATGTCGAGGAAGTTGGCCGGTTCGGCGCCGCAGCGCTTCACGAGGTCCATGGTCGCCATCGCCAACCCGGCACCGTTGACCACACATCCGATGTTGCCGTCAAGTTTCACAAACGACAGATCGTTTTCCTTCGCTTCCATCTCCGCCGGATCTTCGGCATCGGTGTCACGCATCTCTTCCCATTCGGGATGACGGAAGGCGGCGTTGTCATCGAAGTTGATCTTCGCGTCGACGGCGGTGACAACGTTGTCGGGTGTTACAACCAGCGGATTGATCTCAATCAATGAGCAATCATTCTTCCAGAACACATTCACGAGTTGCTGAATGATCTTGGCCGCCTGCTTGGCCACGTCGGGGTCATCGTAGACCGAGTATGCGACGCGTCGCGCATGGAATGGGTGGATCGGCAGCAGCGGATCCAACTCGAGTTTGATAATCTTCTCGGGCGATTTGCGGGCGACCTCTTCGATTTCCACGCCGCCGGCTGCGGAAACGATCAATACCGGTCGCTTGATGGCGCGATCGACAACCACACCGACATAGGCTTCCGATGCGATTTCGACCGCCTCGGTGACGAGGACTTTCTTGACGGTCAGTCCCTTGATGTCCATGCCGAGGATGTCGTTGGCGATGCTCTCGGCCTCATCCGGCGTGCGTGCCAGTTTCACACCGCCCGCTTTGCCGCGTCCGCCGACGTGCACCTGGGCTTTGACGACAACGGTTTTCCCGATCGACTCGGCGATCTGGCGCGCCTGGGCGGGAGTGGTCGCCACCGATCCCGGCGGTACCGGAATGCCGCCGGCACGGAACAATTCCTTGGCCTGATACTCATGGATTTTCATTGATTGACTCTCCCTGTTGTCGCATCACGCGGCATTGACTTACGGCAAAACCCGACCGGCATCACTTTGCACGGCCAAGCAGGACATACAAGAGTGGACCAAACAATGGAAATACCAGAATCAGTATGGTCCACAGTATCTTCGTACCGGTGGTGAGAGACCGTGACCAGCAATGTGAAAGCGCCCAGATATCGATAACAACAATGATGATAAAGGCGATTTCCTGCACTCCGACATTGCCCTCCCGGTCCTCGGCCACACGACCGATGGACGGCGCCAATCTACAGACCGAATTGGGGCATCACAACAGTTAATCGGCGGACGGACTGTCGGGGAGGCCCTTATTACCCATTGTCGGACAACTGGTTACGGGCCAGGCGCAGCAAATTGTCACGATCATTTTGTGACGGATCGTCCAAGACATCCTCAAGGAGGGCGTGGAGGATTTGGCCGATGTGAGGCCCGGGCCGCAGGTCGAATTCGGCCATCAGATCGCGACCATCCACGGCCAGGTCTTTTAACCCGAAGGGAGACTTACGGTTAATCTCATCGGTGATGCGGACCTCGAGGTCGTCAACATCGTCGTTGGACTGCCCGGTTCCCTGCGCGATGGTGTCGGCGCGACGGAGAGCAAGGAGATCGTAGACCAACTCCGGTCCGACACGGCGGATCAGTCTCCGCACCCCTTTGTCGGTCAATCCCTCGGTGGTGAACATGTGGCGTTCGACCAGAGTCGAGACTTGGTCGGCGAGATCGTTGGGGTAACGCAGCCGCCGAAGGACCCGCTTCGCCGTGCGTGCGCCGAGACGGTCGTGACCATAGAAGCGTGCGCGATCGCCCTCGACTTCTTTGGTCTGCGGCTTGTTGATGTCGTGGAGCAATGCAGCCCAGCGCACTCGCAAACTCTTCTTCGCGGTATCGAGCGTGAGCATCGTGTGATCGAAGACATTGTAAGCATGAAAACCGCCCGGCTGTTCGACGCCGACGGTATCTTCCAGTTCGGGGAGAACGATCTTCAGTGCACCCAGCTCGTGCAGCAGGCGAAGTCCAATCGATGGCTTGTCGGCGAGTTCGAGCAGCTTCGTCAATTCTTCGGCGATACGTTCCATGCTGACCGATTCAATCAACGCAATGCTCTCCCCCATTGCCTCTCTCGTTTCCGGATCGAGCGACAGCTTAAACCGTGCCATGAATTGGGCGCCGCGAAGGACACGCAATGGATCTTCGCGAAATGTGTTGGGAAAGACCATGCGGAGTGTCGACGATTTGATATCGTCGAGACCATTCGATGGATCGACAATGTCCCCCGTGCGGCAATCCTGTGCCAACGCGTTAATCGTAAAGTCGCGACGCATCAGATCACGCTCAACCGGGAGGTCCGGATCGAAGTCGACGGCGAAATCAACATGACGAATGCCGGTTGACTGTTCCGAGCGTGGCAACGCGATATCTAGGGTGGCACGGTCCTCTCCCTCATTCACGCGTGGCGTGAATTTGAGCACACCGAATGATTTCCCCACCAGATTGACATCACCGTGCTGGCGCAGAATCTGCTGCAAGTCATCGATCGGGATATTGCGGACCAGATAATCGCGGTCCTTGGCCTGGACAGCGCACCCCCACAGCCGGTCGCGGACCGAACCGCCGACTTCGTAAACCTCGCCGCGGGCGAGGAGATCGGTGAGCCAGGGCTGCTCATTCATCGGTGAACCCATCATGAAGATGGAAACAACATGGTTTTGCCGTTCGACACAATAGAGACACTGGATCCC
>WJJR01000019.1 GCA_014729565.1 Candidatus Zixiibacteriota bacterium
ACTTCAACAGCAGCGCTCAGAACAGATCGTCAATGACTTTGTCGATTCGATGAAGACCATCTACCCGGTCGTGATCCACGAGGATGTACTCACGACGGGCCTGCCCTCTGCCAGCCTGGCGGACACGGCCGACGAGTCGAAAGGCTAGGAGTTGGTTTGAGAATGAGACGTGTGGGAACAATGATAAGACGTTGGAGACTGCTGGGCGTACCGGTGCTGTTGCTGACGGTGGTCTTTGCTGCGGGGATCGGCAACGCGCAGGAACTGTTGGATGAACCGATCGCCGTGGTGGCCAACCGGGTGATTTTGCGCTCGGAATGGGAAGCCCAGGTCACGCTGCTGGCGCTGCAATCGAAGCGCAGTGTCGACGATCCGATTGTGCGTGACTCGCTCGGTCCGGCGATTTTGCAGCAAATGATCAACGATGAGTTGATTCTGATTCAAGCGGAGCGAGACACGTCGCTGTCGGTCGAGTCGGATGAGATCGATGCCGCACTGGCGCAGCATATTCAAAGTCTGCGTGACCAGTTCAATTCGGAAGACGAGTTCCAGCGTGAACTGGCGCGTGAGGGATTGACCGAACGCGACCTGCGCGTGCGTTACCGGCGCGACGTGCGCAATCAGTTGCTGAAACAGAAGCTGATTCAACGCAAACTCAACGAGGTGTCGGTGTCCAACGGTGAGGTGCGTGAGTTCTTCAACGTCTATCAGGACTCGCTGCCCATCCAACCGGCGGGCATCAAGCTGGCTCACATCCTGCTTCCGGTGGACGTCTCGGAGGCGACAGAGGATTCCGCGCGGCTGGCGATCACAAACATCCTGCAGGAGATTCACGACGGCCTCGCATTCGAGGAAGCCGCGCGTCAGTACTCGCAGGATATGACCGCACAGAGTGGCGGTGATATCGGGTGGTTTGGCCGCGGCGATATGGTCCCGGCCTTCGAGCAAGCGGCGTTTGGGCTCGTTCCGGGGCAGGTCTCGGGTGTTGTCAGAACGCGATACGGTTTGCACCTGATCAAATGCGAAGAACAGAGCGGCTCGCGCGTTCATACGCGGCACATCCTGATTCAATTGTCACCGTCTGCGGCCGACTCCGCCCGTGTGTACGCGTTGGCCGATTCGATCGCCACCGCTGCCCGGGAGGGCGGTGACTTCTGTGTGCTTGCTCAGGAGTTTTCCGAAGACGAAGAGACCAAGCGGAATTGCGGCGAGCTGGGATGGTATCCGATCTCCGAGATGTTTCCCGAGTTTAAACGGGCCCTGGAGGGCGCGCCGGTTGATACCGTCGTCGGACCGGTATCGACCCAATTCGGCTGGCATGTCTTGCGGGTGCTCGACCGCCGTGAGCGGCAGCGATTTACACTTGAAGACGACTGGGATGCGATCAAAGAGATGGCCCGCCGCGAGAAGACCAACGAAGTCGTCTCGGAGTGGATCGAAGGAATTCGCGAAGAAACCTACGTCAACATTCGTACCATGAAAGGACACGAGGAGCTAAAACCATAGCACACCGGCACTCATCAATACCAGCGACACCGTCCCCACAGCGACGCGGACGTTTCAATGAGCGCGTCATTACGGTTGGACTGAAACATCGTAACGAAACCACTGCGCAACTGGAGGAATCGCTCGACGAGTTGGATCGTCTGGCGGATTCCGCCGGAGCGCGTGTGGTTGGACGCGTTGTCCAGAAGAGCGGACGATTTCATTCGGCACATGTGGTCGGATCGGGTAAACTGGACGAGATTTCCGCGCGGATTACATCCGAAAAGATCAATCTGGTCGTTTTCGACGATGAGCTGTCGCCTTCTCAGATTCGCAATCTGGAAGAGCGGTTGGACTGCAAAGTCATCGACCGGTCGATGTTGATTCTGGACATCTTCGCGAAGCACGCGCATACCAAAGAGTCGCGTACGCAGGTCGAATTGGCGCAGTACCAATATCTGTATCCGCGCTTGTCGGGACAGTGGACGCACTTGTCGAAGCAGTGGGGCGGCATCGGGTCGAAAGGACCGGGCGAAACGCAGCTTGAAGTCGACCGGCGGCTGGTGGGAAAACGCATCCTGAAGCTGAAGCGCGAACTGGAGAAAATCGACAAAGAGCGTGAAGTGCAGCGTAAGGGACGTGAAGGTCTGTTTAAAGTCGTCCTGGTCGGCTACACCAATGCCGGCAAGTCGACGTTGTTTACGACCCTGACACGTGCCCCGGTGTGGGCGGCTGATCAATTGTTCTGCACGCTCGATCCGACCACGCGGACGATGTCGCATAATGGCTCGCACGATGGCACGCCGCGGATTCTGCTGACCGATACGATCGGCTTCATCCGTAAGCTGCCGGCCCCGCTTTTTGCGGCATTCCGCGCCACGCTCGGTGAGGTTAGCGATGCCGATCTGTTGCTGCACGTCGTCGACTATCCCGGTGCCGAATATCGCCACGAGATGGCCGAGGTGGAGAACACATTAACGCAGATCGGCGCGCAGTCGATTCCACGCCTTATCGTGTTGAACAAGATAGACTTACTGAATGGGCAGCCGGTGTCTCCCTATCATGTCGAAGGCGCCGAAGAAGCAGTGGCGGTCTCGGCCGCCACCGGCGTGGGCTGTGATCGTCTTGTCGAAGCCATTGTCGAGCGGGCCGAAGCGGCCGCCGAGAGCTCCTTCCAACGCCGCTCGGGACGCACCGGACGGGCTCGTGTCCATTGGGAACAAGCGCCGGGAGATTCAGACTCGGCGTAGCATAGAGCCCCCCCAATGTGGCGGGGCCCGCCCTCGGGTGACGTTTCGCCGTGAGCGCGCCAATCCTGGCCACACTTTGACCTGTTTAGGTTCATCTTAATCCTGACGACATAAAGAGATAGAGAGTACGCGGGGCCGTTGTGCCCTGGTGCTGATGAACTCCTACGGGGGCAAGAACCGTGAGCGCAAAGACCGAGCAGAAGATCCTCGTCGTCGAGGACAATCCCAACATGTCCAGTCTGCTGGCCGACATGCTGGAAGTATTCGCCGTGGAAAGTGTGCGTGCCACCGACGGGCAGGATGCCTTGGCCAAACTCGAGGCCGATTCGATCGGCATGGTGATTACCGATCTGCGCATGCCCAAGATGTCGGGCACCGAACTTCTTGCCGCGGTCAAAGACAAGAACCCAAGCATGCCGGTCGTATTGATCAGCGGTTTTTCAATCGAAGCCTCCGACGAACAAGATCAAATCAAGCGCGCCGACGGCTTCCTGCACAAGCCGTTCAAGATGACGGACATCAAGGATCTGTTGGATCGGTTGTTTGTGACGTAGTCCTTCGAAAGGATTCAGTATGCCCACATGCTCTGGTTGTAGCGCTCATTTCACAATCACAGAATTTATCCAGAATACCGAGATCGAGCCAGTCGGCATGCAGTTTATCGATCCGGATTTGAAACAGAATATGTTCTATTTCAATCACACGTGTCCCTCCTGTGGTACCACCATTTTATTACCAGTTTCCGATTTCGTCCCGTTTATCGAGGAGTCGATTCCGGACACGGTACTGACCGGAACGGAGTCTTGCGAAAACCACTGTTTACACATCTCAGACTTGCAGGAATGCAAACAGGATTGTCACTACGCCCCATTTCGAAGGTTCCTACTGAAGATGGTGGCAGACAAAACACAAGACGTTCACAAGTGAGTGCTCCCCACCCACCCACCACC
>WJJR01000122.1 GCA_014729565.1 Candidatus Zixiibacteriota bacterium
CTACAAGCAGTGTTAACACAACAGCGACGACGCAAATTCGAATCACAGGATCTCCTTCACTTGGGTGTCCAAAGCGCCAGCAGGCGACAGCACAACGACGACGGTCAACTAATTATATAGTTGTTGAGGGGAGAATGCAAGCAGAGAATTAGGTGAGGTCTGACTTTTAGTCGACGACGCTCAGAGTGTCCGGCCGTGCGTCGCCACAATCGGCTCCAGCTTGGCCATCAGCGACTTCAGATCGTCCGCGGTCATCGCCTGCGGCCCATCACACAACGCCTCTTCGGGATTGGCATGCACTTCGACCAGCAGACCATCGGCTCCGACCGCGGCGGCAGCCAACGCCAGCGGCTCGACGAGATGACGCTCACCGGCCGCGTGTGACGGATCGACAATAACCGGCAGTCCGGTCCGGTGACGTAATACCGGAACCGAACTGACATCGAGCGTACTCCGTGTGGCGGTTTCGAATGTGCGGATGCCACGTTCGCAGAGGATCACCCGGTTGTTTCCGCCGGCGGTAATGTACGCCGCCGCTTTGAGCAATTCATCGATGGTTGCACTCAGGCCCCGTTTGAGAATGATCGGGCGGTCGATGGTCCCCAGTGTCCGCAGCAGTGCGTAGTTTTGCATGTTACGTGCCCCGACCTGGATCGCGTCGGCCACGGCGGCGACACGATCGACATCTTCGGTGCGCAGCACTTCGGTCACCACCGGCACCTCATATGCGCGTCCGGCTTCAACCAGTAGCTCAACGCCCTGCCAGCCCAGGCCCTGAAAACTGTCGTGCGATGTGCGTGGTTTGTACGCCCCGCCCCGCATCACCCGCGCGCCGGCATCGCGGACAATCTGTGCCGTGTCGAGCATCTGGCGACGGTTCTCGACCGCACACGGACCGGCAATGACGACAAACCGCGAACCGCCGAACTCGACGGAGCCTAATTGCACGGTCGTGCGATCCGGGAGTTTACGCTCCCGGGTGGAGACTGCGGCAGTCATTGGCACGTTCGATTCTGGCGAGTCGCCATTGCCGTTGGCGGTGTGTACGGGCGCCGTCGATGGAATCTGATCGAGTTCCAGTCCGCGACGCGGATAGGTCCCCAAAATGCGCAGGTAGTTTGTATGAGCGCGCGCATCGGCAATGGCCTCAGCGACGGCGGGGTCATCCTGATGGCCGACCAGGTCGACGTAGAACTCGTACTCCCATGGCGATTCCGGTTTCGGTCGGCTCTCCAGCTTGGTGAGATTGAGTTTGCGTGCGGCAAACGATTGCAGAATCTCGGCCAGTGCGCCTTCGCGGTGATTGAGGGCCAGCCGCAGCGAGGTCTTGCAGGATAAGCGCTGATCAATCGGTTCCGGATCCCGGCCGATGAGTACGAATCGCGTTTGATTGTGCGGTTGATCCGCAACACCTCGTTGCAGCACGTCCAGGCCAAGCGCATGCGCACACTCTTCAGAACAGATCGCCGCCACCGCCTTGTTGCCTTCGGCCATCAGCGATTCTGCCGCTGCCGCGGTATCGTAAAATGCCTCTGTCGAAGCCCATGTGGCTCGCGCCAGAAAGGTCTGGCACTGCTGCAACGCCACCGGATGGGAACGGATCGTAAAGATCTCGTTGAGATTCGATCCGGGTAAACCGGCGAGGCAGTGTTCGACCGGCCAGATCTCCTCGTCGACTATCGCCAAGTCATGTTCCTTCAGGAGCTCGTATGTTTCATTCAAGCTGCCGGCAATCGTGTTTTCAATCGGCAGTAGCGCATACTCCAATTCTCCCGCAACCAGTGCATCGATTGCCGCGCGGAATGTGCGAAAGCTGTTCGGTTCAAGGGCTGTCTTCTCACGATGGGAAAAGAGCTTCTTCGCGGCGAGAAAACTGTACGAATTGACGGTACCCTGATAACCGACGCGGGTGACCGGGTGTCCGTTCCCGGACGCATCCTGATCGAGGTATCCCTCCTGAACCCGACGCGAGTAACTGAGGATTTCCCGCAGTACGCGTCCCACGTAATATCCCGACAGGCCGTTCTGTTCGGCGATCCGTGCCCAACGGTCATAGACTTCGCGCTCGCGTTTCGGATCGCGGATGGCGAGGTCGGTGTGTTTGCCCTTGGTCGATCCGATCTGACGCGCCGAGGCAATGCGTTGGCTGATCAACGCCACAATCTGCTGATCGATGCTGTCGATGGCGTCACGGTCGGTTTGCAGTTTCTGTGTCATGGCCTCAGTCCTTTGCACAAAAAAACCCGCCGGGCGGTGAGCCGGGCGGGTGGTAACGTGAAACGGTATGTTAACCTAGTGTGGTGGATTTACCCCCGCCCGGGGCTGCGTAAAGAGCCCAAAATACTGGTAATAATAGACGTCGGCGGTGGTGGCGAATCGATTCATGATTACGTCAGTCCTCTTACCTGAGCAATATGCCATGAAACGGCGATCTGTCAATAGGGTAAGTTGTAACTCACCGTCCAGCAGTGTCTTGTGCGGAGTGAAGCCATCATCGGTGATCGAAGGAGCGTTAAACGGTTTCTGGAGAAGTCGAAGGTCGGGTGCACCGCGCATCACAGGCATCTTCAACGTGGACCGGCGTTGCGGCACGGGGCACCCGACGCCCCGGCCTTCCCGAACGCGGGTTTCAGGAGTCCGGCGCACAAACGGGAGTGGAATATCGGTACGTGGAGGAATGCGCCGTGCTCCTGAGCTACATTTGTGACCTCGCCACGAACATACCAACTCACACCGCCGCCGCATTCTTCTCACGCATCCACAACACCAACCCGCCGCTCAGCAACACGTCGACCTGACGTTCGGAGAGATCGTGTCGTGCGGTAATGCGGCGATCTTTGCCTTTCATAGTCAGCGTGACGGCCTGTGTTGACGGCAATGTATTGCGGAGATTCTCGAAGACGAGAGTGTCTCCCTGCTCAATCGCGTCGTAGTCGGATTCCGACTCGAACGTCAAGGGTAAGACTCCAAAGTTGACGAGATTCTGCCAGTGGATACGGGCAAAGCTCTGTGCGATAACCACGCGCAACCCTAGATACCGCGGCGCCACCGCCGCATGTTCACGGCTGGATCCCTGTCCATAATTGCGGCCGCCAACGACTGCATGTCCGTCGCTATCACGCACCGACATCGCACGATCATGGTAGGTGTCGTCGAGAACATCGAATGAAAACTTGGCGATTTCGGGGATGTTGCTGCGATAGGGAAGCACCCGTGCGCCCGCCGGCATGATCTCATCCGTTGACACATCATCACCCGTTTTCAGTATGACGGGCAATGTCAATGTATCAGGCAATGGTTCAAATTCGGGCATCGATGCGATGTTCGGTCCCTTGACCAGTTCGATCGATCGGGCTTTCTCCAACGGCAGGGGACGGCCGAAATCTTCAGCGGAAAGCAATCCGCCCCTGGGTTCTGCAATTGTTGGATGAACAAGACCGAGGACGCGCGGGTCGGTGATTTTGCCGTTGATTGCCGATGCCGTCGCCGTTTCCGGGCTCGACAACCACACGCGGTCTTCCCGTGTCCCCGACCGTCCGGGAAAGTTGCGTGGGACGGTGCGGATACTGTTCTGTTTCGTGGCCGGCGCCTGGCCCATGCCGATGCAGCCGTTGCAACCGGCCTGATGCACGCGTGCGCCCGCACTGACCAGCGTATGCATCAAACCCGAATCGATCAGTTGCAGCAGTGTTTGCCGTGATGACGGATTGATGTCGAATGACACATGTTCGGCAACACGACGTCCTTCGACCATGCGCGCCGCAATCGCGAAGTCGCGATATCCCGGATTGGCCGATGATCCGACGTATGCCTGATAGATCGGTTCGCCCGCAACCTCGCGCACCGGAACGACATTCCCGGGGCTCGATGGTTTGGCAATCAGCGGTTCGAGATTGGACAGATCGATTTCGTCTTCAAGATCGTATGATGCACCCTCATCGGGGAGCAGTTCCAGGAAGTTTTCGCCGCGCCCTTCGCTCTCCAAAAACTCACGAGTGAGACGATCTGATGGGAAGACCGTAGTGGTCGCACCCAATTCGGCGCCCATGTTGGCAATTGTGTGACGGTCCCATACTGATAACGTGTCGACACCAGGCCCGTAGTATTCGACAATGCGTCCAACACCGCCGGACACGGTGTGCCGCCGGAGCATCTCCAAAATCACATCTTTTGCACTGACCCAATCAGAAAGTTCACCGGTCAAGTGAATTCCCCAGACCTGTGGCATCTTGATGAAAAACGGTTCACCCGCCATCGCCAAAGCAACTTCCAGTCCGCCGGCACCCATCGCCAGCATTCCCAAAGCGCCCGCCGCACAGGTGTGGCTGTCAGACCCGAGCAATATCCGGCCCGGTTTGCCAAACCGCTGCATGTGCACCGGATGACTGACACCGTTGCCGGGACGGCTGTACCAGACACCAAACCGTTTACAGGCGCTCTGCAAAAAGAGATGATCGTCGGCGTTCTTGTGATCCTCCTGGATCAGGTTATGATCGACATATTGTGCCGACACTTCGGTCTTCACGCGGTCAAGCTGCATCGCCTCCAGCGCCAGCATGACCAGTGTACCGGTGGCGTCCTGTGTGAGTGTTTGATCGATCTGCAAACCGATCTCACGTCCGGGAATCATTTCACCACTGACGAGATGGGATGCGATGAGCTTTTGTGCAACTGTGTTTGGCATGTCGGACCTCCCAATCTCTTCCGATACGGCTACGGTCAGTTGAACACAAGACTCATCTCATGAATACGTACCACTGAGCGTTCCATCAGTTGAGGATCTCTGCCCTCTGAGAGACGGCTCCCGCCTCTCATCGTGTTAACTCGCTGGGTCGCGAGCCGCCTTAATGTGGGGCTTTACCCTGTAGTCGTGAGAAGAGGTGCTATTTGCATTTCAGCGGGCGTAGTTTGGGTGGTGACTCCTGTTGGTCCCTGCGTCATCGACTCCCGTAGTTGGCGCGGCAGGGTCAACGAGATGCGCGTACGGCTATGACGAGCACCCCACTGTCCAATCCCTGGTCAACCTCCATTGAGGATGTTCTGTCGTCACTTGAGGTCGATCGCAAGCAGGGTCTGTCATCACAGCGCGTCACAGATCAACGTCATCGCTATGGCGACAACCGCCTTCAAGGGGCGAAGCGACGGTCGGTGTGGTCGCTGATTATCGATCAGTTCAAGAATCTCGTCATTCTCCTGCTTGCAGCAGCGGCCATTGTGTCGTTTCTCATCGGGCAGCACGTTGAAGCCATAGCCGTTGTGGCCGCCATTCTCATCAACACAGTCATTGGATTCGTGACAGAACTCAAAGCCACGCGGTCGATGGACGCATTACGGC
>WJJR01000020.1 GCA_014729565.1 Candidatus Zixiibacteriota bacterium
ACGTTTTTGGAAGCGAGTTTCTGCATCCGTCCGCGTTATCGATCAATTGATCGATCTTTTCCTTCGTCAAATTGCCCTCGTAGCGATTGTCCATCCGCAAACAGGGCGCACACTCGCAAAACGCGAGGCATTCGACCTCTTCCAAACTGAAGCGGCCGTCCGTGGTCACCTGACCGACGTCGATGCCCAGACGGTCCTTGATGTGATTGACCAGGTTCGTCTCGCCGTGGATCCAGCACGAAATGTTGCGGCAGATCTGAATCTGGTGTTTCCCCATCGGCTTGCGGGGATACATTGTGTAAAACGTCACCACTTCGTGAATCTGATTCACCGGCCGATCCAGAATCGCGCCGACAATCTCTTCGACCTGTGGCGAAATCCATCCGAACTCCTTAACGGCCAGCCAGAGCACCGGCAGTGTCGCCGACATCTTGTCGGGATAGCGCGCGATGATCGCTTCGGCGTCACGTCTCGCCTCGTCGGACCAGGCCACTGGTTCGGGATGATCGACAATTTCGTAATCGATGACTTGCGGTGCACTCATATCACAATTTACCGATCCAGCTCTCCTGCGATCATGTTGATCGAACCGAAGCTCGGCACGATATCGGCGAGCATGTCGCCATTGATCATTTCGGTCAGCCCCTGCATCAGATAGAAACACGGCGGACGCACACGGCAGCGATAGGCGTGACCGGTACCATCGGAAACGATATAGAATCCCAGTTCACCGTTGGCGACCTCGTTGGCGACGTACGCTTCACCTTCCGGGACCTTGATCCCTTCACCATCCATGATCAACATGAAGTGGTTCATCAAACCTTCGATGTTCCCGTAAGTGTCTTCTTTCGGCGGCAGCACGACCTGTTTAAACGGTGCGTTCACGAAGCGAATCTGATGTTTATTCGTTCCCTCGAGCGTCGGGTCAATCCGCACTTTGCGCACGAGCATATCGGACGTCAACCCCATCTTGGCGGCATCGACCATCTGCGCACCGGTGAACGGACGACTGTCGAGTCCCACCTGGACTGGCCCGGATGGAATCTGCTTGATCGCCTGTTTGATAATGCTGATCGACTGGCGCATCTCTTCCATGCGCACGAGGTAACGGTCGTAGTTGTCGCCGACCGCCCCGACCGGAATGTCGAAATCAAAACGGTCGTAGACGAGATACGGCTCATCCTTGCGCAGATCACGCGGAACACCGGCGGCCCGCATCAACGGCCCGGAAAAACCAAGCGCCCAGGCCGTGTCGGTGTCGAGCAGGCCGACATCTTTCATGCGATCAAAGAAGATGCGATTGCGCGTCAGCAACTTGTCGTTTTCATCGATGACCTTGGCGGTCTTGTCGAGCGCTTTGTCGAGCCGTTCCAACCAGCCCTCAGGCAAATCGGCTTTGACGCCGCCGACACGTACGTACGACACGGTCAAGCGCGCACCGGTCAGCTCCTCGACCAGTTCATACAGATACTCGCGCGCCTTCATGAAATAGATGAACACCGTCATCGCACCGAGTTCCATCGCGCTGGCGCCGATGCACGTCATGTGATCGGTCAGACGCGACACCTCGGAGATAATCACACGAATGTAGTCGCACCGCTCGGTCGGGTGAACGTCGAGCAGTTTCTCGACACCCATCGCGTAGCACACGTTGTTCATCAACGGCGAAACATAGTTCAGCCGGTCGGTGTAGGGGAACACATTGTTCCACGGCACCACTTCCGACTCTTTCTCGAACGCCCGGTGCAGATACCCGATCTCGACGTCGGAATCGATCACCGTCTCGCCATCCAGCTCCGTGATGATGCGGATCACGCCGTGCATCGCCGGATGCGACGGCCCGACGTTGAGCAGCATGGCCTTGCGGGTGGTCCCCGATTCGGTCTGCGTCGTTTCCGTGTCAATCGACGCGGGCATCGGTTCGGGCTGGGTGGGAGTCGTGGTCACAGGCGTCGTCGATTCAGATCAAAAGGAATAGATGTTGGGACGGTCCTCGGGAATCTCGCGCATCGGCACCAGGGGCTGGCGCTTGTTGACCGGGTAGTCTTTGCGCAACGGATGCCCGACGAACTCCTCGTACATCAAAATGCGTTTCAAGTTGGGATGTCCGGTAAATGTGATGCCGAACATGTCGAATACTTCCCGCTCCGGCCAGTTCGCACCGGCGATAATGTCGACAATCGAATCGACTTCCGGTTCGCGGTCGTTTGCCGGACGTGTCTTCAGGCGAAACCGGCTGTTGTTCTTACGCGAATACAGATGCACCACCACTTCAAACCGCGGCTTCTTCTTTAGCTTCAAACGGTCGACCGCAGTGAGATCGGTGAGAAAATCAAACGCCAACTCGGCATCGGTCTTCAGCAGCCGGATCGCCTCTTTGTAGCGGTCGGGTGCAATGACCGCCGTCACGTCGCCGCGATGGGCATGCGTCTCGACGATCGCATCGCCGAACGCCTCGCGAAGCCGGGCAATGACGGGATTGTCGTCGAGCGTGGTGGCTGGTTCGGTCATGTGGTGTTGACTCCTCCCACGACCGGCTTACGCACATCCTCACGCAGCGTATGATGCGATTCGGTGATCCGCTGCTGGAGCTTCATCAGACCGTCGAGCACCGTTTCCGGACGCGGTGGGCATCCGGGAATGTACAGGTCGACGGGGATGACGCGGTCGATCCCCTGCACCGTCGCGTAGTTGTCGTAGAACCCGCCCGTGCAGGTGCACACACCAAACGCCACGACCCACTTCGGCTCGCACATTTGGTCGTACACGCGCTTCAACACCGGCGCCATTTTGTGCGAAATCGTTCCGACCACCAGCAGCATATCGGCCTGGCGCGGTGTGAAGCGCGGCCAGGCGGCGCCGAAACGGTCCAAATCATAATGCGCCGATGCCACCGACATGTATTCCATGCCGCAGCAGGCGGTCACAAACGGGTACGGAAACAACGACCACTTCCGCGCCCATGCAATCCCGTCGGATAATCGTGACGTGAAAAATCCTGGTCCCTGGCTGTCTACTCCCATTCGAGCGCTCCTTTCTTCCATACATACCACAGCGCCACCGCCAGGATCCCGATAAATACCATCATCGAGACGAAAGCCAGAACCCCGATTTCCTTAAACACGACGGCCCACGGGAACAGGAACGCCAAATCGATATCGAAGATCACGAACAGGATCGCGATCAGGTAGAACTTGACCCCAAACCGGTCGCCGGGGGTTTCAAACGGCTGCACCCCGCATTCGAACGGCTCCATTTTGACCGGCGTTTTCTTTTTCGGCCCCAGCCACGCGCCCAAAAACCACATGACGGCGACAATCAAGCCGACAAACGCAACGACAACGAGTAATGGCCAATAGTCGCTAATCCTGCACTCCTCCTGAAAAGACGACGATCACCTCAACGGCGTAGAGTTTGCACGCCGCGACGTGTCGCGTCCTTTACGCGCCGTCCGGGCGCGTCTACGCCTGGAAGTACTCGGCGTTCTTCGCCGTATATTCGGCCCACTTCTCGGGGACTTCGCTCTCCTCGAAGATGGCCTCGACCGGACAGGCCGGAACACATGCTCCACAATCAATGCATTCAGCCGGATCAATGTACAGCAATTCCGCTTGTTCGAATTCCGGCTCGTCCTTGGTCGGATGGATGCAGTCGACCGGGCATGCGTCGACGCACGCGGTGTCCTTCGTCCCGACACACGGTTCACAGATGACATACGTCATGGTACTAACCTCTCCTTATTACGTCTCAGTCAGCGGCGGTGCCCTGCGCACCGTCGCATCCCTCTGTTAATGCCTCTCATCAGAGCCGCTATGGAACGCCCACACGGCTCGCACATCGAAAGGGTGACGCGGGGCATGAGACTTTGTTTGTGAAATTCCGATCAACTCTGTCCCCTATCACGAACTGTTTGACAGTGCCGATTTTCGGGCCATTCAAACCTGCCGATACCAGCCCCCGAGCGTCGTCGTGATGGCTGGTCTGGCACTGTATCTCATCGTCGTAAGCCCTTTCGTATCATTCGCTAAACCCGAATCGACACGACCGGATTTCCATAAGGGGCTACGGGGGTCAAGTCAAGCCAATTTGGCAATGCCGGACTGTCTCAGCCGCCTTTTGGACAAGACGTGACATCCCGGTAAGATCCTAATGATCTTGGAGATACCAGAAGGCCGGGGAATTCCCCCAACCGGGCCGGCTGACAGTTTCTGCCAATCCGCCAGAGCCGTATGCCACAGACCTCAGGATCGGGCGCCACGGACCTTGGTCCGTGAAGCTACGAGCTTGCTCGAAGTGAGAAGGAATGTGGGAGCGTGTGCTACTGACCAAGGGGGTGTGTTGAAGAAGCGATCAAACAAGATCCCTCGACAAGCTCGGGACAGGATGTCTGATCCACTAACTCCTTGAATCTCAGTGGGGCAGATATTACGAGGGCATCCAAACGTTGCACGGGAGGGTGCTCACATAGGGGCGACACTTCGTCACGCACTCGTTGGCAATGTGCCACCCTTACAGGGCTCCTTTGGTTTTGCGATCCCGAATCACCGGGCTCACGCCCGAGCAAACCAAGCTCCAGCCCCCACCCAATTGACAGAATCTCGAAATTGGTTATCTTACCGATATGGTCCGGGTACCCGCCAGCCGGACGGTGTGAATCATGACGATTTCAGAGTCCTTCGGCCTGCGCCACGAGCCTACGTGTCTGCCCCGCCAGGGTGTCTGCCGCTGACCGCTGAACCCTCACCACCCGTAATCAGGAGGTACTGATGAGAACGCGAATCTCCGGCCTCACCACCGGTCGCGTACTGGCGCTGACACTGGTTCTGATCGGTTTCGGCTGGGTGTCGTTGGCGGCACACACTGTCGCCGCCCCGCTGACGATTTCGATCCCCGACACCGCCGGCTACCCCGGCCAACGTATCGAACTCCCGATCATCATCTCCACCGATGTCGACTCGGTGGTCGGATTTCAAATCTCCTACGGCATGGACCGCCCCAACGTCATGCGCTTCCCGACCGATACCATCGTCGATACGCTGATCGTCTGTTTGAATCCGCCCGAGTGCACGGAAACCGATACGACGATTGACACGGTCGCATCCGTGCCGATCAAGACCGAAGGCCACTTGTGCGAGAATTGGGATTACGTGCGGGCGGTAACGTTCGGCACCGAAACGAATCTCCGCGTGACAGGACTGGCCGATCTGGCCTGCCAATGCGATAAGGCGATTCTGCCCTTTACGCAGGAGGAAACCCTCTGCCGCGTGACGGTCGACGTATTCTGCCACCCCGACCCCTTCGGCGGCGATGAAGTCAATTTCGGCGGGCAGATTCCGGCCACCAGCTTCAGCGCTCCACTGGGCCGGGCCATCGAATCGTTCACGCTCAATCCGGCCCACATTGACGTACTGCCATTGGTCACCGGTGATTACGACTACTCGGGATTCGCCGATGCCGTCGACTTGCAGATGATGATCCAGTGCCTGTTCTTCAACACCTGTCCCGATTGCGACGCGCTCAACATCGATCTCGATTGCAACGGTGAACCGAACGCGGTCGACATGAATCTGTTGATCCAATACTTGTTCTTCAGCGCAGAGGAACCGGTGTGCCCGTGAGACGTCCGCGGTTGGCGGTGCCACGGACCAAGGGGGCTTGTTGAAAGAGGGATTAGACAAGATCCCTCGACAAGCTCGGGACAGGATGCCTGATCCACTCACTCTTTGAATTTCAGTCGTGCAGACATTCCGAGGCCGTCCGATAAGTTGCGCGGGACGGGCGCACAGCCGCCTGCGCTGAGCAGAGTAGAGGTGTGCGCCCCTACACTGATTGATTGTCGTCTTAGACAATTCTCCAACTCATGGTACGCCCTCTTCCTGTCTGCACGTTCGGCCAAGCCGAACAGGGATTTTCAACAGATTCTAAGGCACGGGGGCACACGGTAACAGCGCCGTAGTGGCGGCAAAACGCAGGAGCGGGTAGGGTGAGGTCTCGCAACCTCACCCTCCCACACCACCGGGCGTACGGTTCACGTACCACGGCGGTTCATGACACACGTTGGAGTCGGCGCAACGCATCCAGCAGACTCACGAGACCACAGCGATCAAAGTAGCTCTTCGGGAAGGCCTGGTTCATGTGCGAAGCCCCGGAGTTCCACCAAGGGCCGCGCCCATTGGTTGCTGAGCACCACGCCCGAACCGCGTCCAACCCACGATGCATCAGTTTCCGGGCGCGGGTCCCAGTCCGCTTCCATTGGCGCCAGAGGAGGTTCCGCAGTTTGCGGCGAAGCCAGCCGTCCCGCTCCTCGAAGAGACCCGTGACCTCTGCCAAACGGAAGTAGCTAATCCAGCCCTGCAGCAGCGGTTTCAAGTCTTCGGTGATAAACCGGCCCAGATTACGGCCCCGGCCGCGACGGAACAGCACCCTCAGTTTACGCTTCAGACGCTGCACACTCGCAGGCGCAACCTTCAGCCGCGGCTGCCTGTGAAACGTCATCGAGTAGCCGAGGAACGTGCGCCGCCACGGACGGTCCACCGTGCTCTTGTCCCGGTTCACCGTCAACGTCAACCGTGTCGTCAGGTAGCGGGTGATCGACGCCAGCACCCGTTCCCCGGCGCGCCGGGACTGCACATAGATGTTGCAGTCGTCGGCATACCGACAGAACGCATGGCCACGTCTCTCCAGTTCCTTGTCCAGATCGTCCAACAGGATGTTCGACAACAACGGTGACAGCGGGCCGCCCTGCGGCGTACCCTCCGGTCGTGGAGACGCAACGCCTCCCATCATCGTTCCCGCCTGCACATAACGACGGATCACCGCAAGGACCCGCCGGTCTCCGACTCTCCGACCGACCCGCGACATCACGATGTCGTGGTTCACCGTGTCGAAGAACTTCTCCAGGTCCATGTCCACAACCCACCGCCGGCCACCGGACACATACGCCCGTGCCTGACGCACGGCCTGATGCGCACTGCGACCGGGACGGAACCCGTAGCTGTGGTCACTGAAGAAGGGATCGAAGATCGGACTCAACACCTGATGCAGCGCTTGCTGGATCAGACGGTCCACCACCGTCGGGATACCAAGCGTGCGCACCCCTTGACCGCCGGGCTTCGGGATCATGACGTCCCGCACCGGCGACGGCCGGTAGCGGCCACTGAGCAGCTCTTCTTTGATTCGAGACCAGTGCTCCTTCAGGAAGGGACGAAGGGCACGGACCGGCATCTGATCGATACCAGCGGCACCCTTGTTCCTCTCCACCCGGCGCAAGGCCTCCGTCATGTTCTCGCGTTCGACCACCGCGTTCATTCCGCCTGCGGCGGACGTCGTCTCCGAGCGGAAGTGGTCCCAACCCATCGCAGCCACCAACACCCCGTCCCCATGCTCTCGCGGGTTCCGCCCGCTACCATCTGAGGTGGTGTTCGGCATCCCAGCCGAACGGTCTGTGTCTTGGGTCGCCATCGAGAGTCCGGTCTCCGGCTCCATGTTCATGTTCGGGCCTTCAGTCGGGTCGAACGACCTACTATGCCCTCGGCTGACTTCTGCCGATCCATCCGGCCACCTCCCGATGACCGTAGCCCAAGGCAGATCGACAGACCTCCCCGGGTAATGCACACCCACCGTCACACTTATGCCCGCCGCATCTACATCCGTGCTGTCCGTACAGGTATTGGGCTTGGGAGATAATGGACTCCTCACCCCGCACGACTGCCTCGTATGCGATTCCTGTTCGTCGGGCCAGTGCTTTGCCTGCGGCTTCCTTCAAACCCCACCTCACGGTGGCAGCCCTTGCCGTTCAGCTAACAGTTCCCCCTGTCGGGTCTGTAGAGGACTTGCACCTCCAAGTGAGTGCGTCCTGCCGGGCGCACCATAAAAAGACGGGCGCTCGCGCGAGCGCCCGTCTTCAACGCACCTGGCAATCCCAGCTACAACGTTTCAAACAACCGGTCCCATCGTACCCGGTCAGGAAAATGCATCAAATTGTAAAACGGGATCGTCAGCAGCGGGACGACATATGGACTCTCCCACCTCGGCGCTTCGGGGTCGGGTTTCCATGACCAGTAAATCATCGACGCTTTCCCGTGGATGAGATCCTTATCCAGAAATCCCCATACGCGTGAATCGCGCGAATCATCGCGATGATCGCCGAGGACAAACACGCATCCCGGCGGGACAATCACCGGTCCGAAATTGTCGCGATTGCCTAAATCGGCGGGGATCACCGACGGATCATCGTGGTGCACACCGGACGGTTCCATCAGCGGACGGTTGTTGACGAAGACGGTCTTGTCGTGAATTTCGACCATCTGGCCCTCGATCGCAACGCACCGTTTCACGTAATCCTTGGTCGGATTGAGCGGATACTCAAACACCAGGATATCCCCCGGTTGGGGTTCACGGAAATGGTAGGCGAATTTGTTGACCAAAATGAAGTCGCCGACTTCGAGTGAATGAGACATCGAGTCGGACGGGATGCGGTAGGCCTGCACCACAAAGGTGCGGAGCACCACCGCGATGATCAGCGCAACCAGAATGGCTTCCAGGTATTCGCGCGCGGCGCCTCTGATCTTCACTTTATCCTCTCTCTGTCAAACGCTTAGCGCATACTCCGGCCCCAAGCCCCGATC
>WJJR01000123.1 GCA_014729565.1 Candidatus Zixiibacteriota bacterium
ACTCGATCCCCGACGGCCCGTCGACACTCCACTCATACAGGTCCCACGGACGCGGGAAGGTGATGACCTCGCCCGCCGCAACGTAGTTGTCGTCCCACGGATCGTACGGGTACAGAATCCGCAGATTGCCGCGCGTATCGATGTTGTACAGAATCAGAAAACAACTGCGCGTGACCTCGACGTTGATACGAATGTTGTCCCCCGGGAGATACGCGCCCCCCTCGCCGCGGTCGGGCCAAATCCACACGCGGAAATCATGTCCGGGCTTCGGCTGCACATCGATACGATTCACAATACAACCACCGGCCCTGATTCCATCGGCCTGTGCTGCCGGCGCCATCAGTGCCACCACAAGGGCACCGACGGCCAGCAGGCTCCACCGTTTCGCTTTCGTCCGTTCCATGACTGTCACTCCCCTCTCAGTCGCGTTGCCGGCGTGGTTGCAGTTATCGTTCACCCCTGCTCGCGTTCGTTGCGAGCGGTTGTGGCAATGGCGTTTGTGCTGTCGCGCGGAATGGCGGGTTTCAATTCGGGATTGCCCGGATCGATCTGGTACGCCCAGTCCATTTCGATGTAATCGTTGGTCACCCGCGTCACGCGGATCTTCGCGTAGTGGTCATCACGCGTCCAGATTGCGTACGTATGACCCAGGATTAACTCGGACCATCCGTTCGGCGACCAGCCCTCAGGCGGCGCCCAATCGAGCACGTCGAGATCGGTCGTGTAGCCAAAGTCCTGGATGTCGGTGAGTACGTCGGGATGGTCGACCGCTTCGAGATAGAGCGCGTCGCCATCACGTGAAATCAGTATGTCCGCGGCAGGATCATCGCCACTCGTCACCGAATACCGCGAGAAATCGAATGCCGACTGGCTGATGCGTGCATCAATGGCATACAGTCGGACCCCGTACCCCGCGGGCCGCGGGGTATCGAACACATCTTCGTACGACAGCTCACTCAGGTTGCCCGCGTAGTCGAATGATGACACAGCGTAGTAGTAGGTTTGACCATTGGTCACATTGCGGTCGACAAACTCGAGCCGCAGCGGCAGGTCATCGACCAGCACCTCGCCGATCTCGTGGTACGGGCCGTCGAGATCGCGCGAACGATACACCGCGTACCCTTCGAGATCCTGTTCATCACTGCCCAACCAGACAATCGTGACGCGTTCATCCCCAGTGATCGAATAGACCCCGCGCGGAGTCGCCGGTGCCTGCAGATCAACGTCGGAACGGTAGACATCGTCATCATCGCTACAGCCAGCCAAAGCCATCGTCGCGGCCAACGCCACCGCCAGTAGTATCAATCGTCTCGTCATCGTCATATCCTCCTGCGATTTCATTCCGAGGAGTGCAATGGCAACAGCCGTGCCAAGGGGTCAAATGACCCCCTTTATTTGTTGTAGTACAATGCATTACGGTAATTCTGGCGCACGGGCCTCGCGGCGTTTTAGAGGTGAGGAATTGTGCGTTGCAATCGGCGCGCACCGAAAATGGGCATTGGTGCAGTTACAGCACCCGGCGTCTTGAACAAGAACCGAACTGTATCGGCTGTTCTCAATTCCGGCCTGAGTAAACGGACGCTATGTCCGTTGCGCTATGGGGTCTTGGGGTAAGCGGCTTGACGACGGCCGGAGGTTTGCTAAGCCGTTGTTATTGTTTAGATTTAATCCAATTTGCGTAGGCACAACGGTTATTCTTCAACCAGTTTTCGGCTGATGTGCCCGCGACTGAGGTTCCGGTCCTATCTCATCTCAGTACTCAGGCGATTCTCGAGGAAGACCGAATTTCAATTTGATTGAGAAATTCTCGTACAATTGTTGACGACAATTCGTATTGACATTAGAATGCGAACAAGATATACGCCCCAGACAGCTGCGGCTGTCTGGCCCCCCGGGGCTACGTGCTCTGGGGTTTTTTTTGGGTTGCTGGGTTATGTCACGCGTCTCGGTATTCATCGACGGATTCAATCTTTATCACTCAATGATGAGTGATAGGGAATTGCGGAAATCCAAGTGGCTTGATCTTTCCAGAATGGCAAATTCGATAGTATCGAAGGGCCAGACTCTCACTGGCATCTACTACTTTACGGCATATACGCCCTGGGATCAGGCAAAGCGAGATCGACACAAAACCTATATCAGAGCGTTGGAACATTCTGGGGTAGAGGTCATTTTGGGAGTCTTCAGGCTCAAACCGAGAAAGATCAAAGTGAGGATAGAGCAGCGGAGAGAGGTTGACCTTGAACTAAGATACAATAGCTTCGAAGAGAAACGGACAGACGTCAATATAGCTATCTCTCTTCTCAAATTGGCTGTGAGCGATCACTATGACGAAGCATTCATCGTTTCAGGAGACAGCGATCTTGTTCCTGCGATCTCTGAGGTGATAACTTCATATGGCAAAACTGTTCGGATAGTCATCCCGCCACGCCAAAAAGCGAAGGAGCTATGCAGTGTGGCCACCTCAAGGAAGAAACTTCAGCGCCTCCACTTTCAAAAGAACCAATTCCCGCTCACCATCACGCCACCCAAAGGTCCTTTGATTGAATGTCCACGGGAATGGCGATAACCTCATCGAAATCCCGACAACCAGACTGTTCCAGTACTCAAACACTGGGCGACTAGAAAATGCGATCATTGTGCCCTTGATAGGGCTTCGTGCGGTGAACGGGGTCGAACCGTATTCATCAGAGCCTAGCATAACTCCCCTCTCCGAGTCTCCGATGCCCGGTGGGTGCGCGGCCGTTCATGTCGTGGGTGACGATTATGTCACTGAGGTACGAAACATGCGTTGACGCCTGACGTATAGCGCACTCACCCTGCATCGCTGAACATCCAGGGAAACCACCCCATGACCATGACCATCACCATCGCCTCCGAACAACCCGACCACATCGACGCCATCCGTGCCGTGAATGACGCCGCCTTTGGCCAATCCGAAGAGAGCCGTCTGATCGACGCGTTGCGCGATGACAATGGGCTCACACCATCGCTGCTCGCGCTGAACGATGACCAAGTCGTCGGTCACATCGCATTCAGTCCCGGCATTATCAATACCGATTCCGGAGACGTACCGGCGATCTCGCTCAGTTGTATGGCGGTGCTGCCTGATTGCCAGAAACGTGGTGTCGGGTCGCTGATGGTGCGCGAAGGGCTAAGACAGGTGACAGACGCGGGCCATCGCATCGTCTTCGTTCTCGGTCATCCGACTTACTATCCGCGTTTCGGATTCCAGCGCGCGAGCACATTCGGCATCCGTTGGGAGCATGAGTGCCCGGACGAAGCATTCATGATTATGGAATTGCAGCCGGGGGCGCTCACGGGAGTGTCGGGGACTGTGCGGTATCACAAGGCGTTTGATATGTTTGTGTGATGCTGGGTGCGGCAACACAGAATACCCCTCAAGAACGAACCGGAAGTGGGTGGCCGCGGGTGTGCTTCAACGTCAATGCTACTTCTCGATCGCGTACTCTTTCATCTTCATGCGGAGCGTGTTGCGGTGAATCCCGAGAGAGTCGGCGGTTTGGGCGAACGCCCAGTCGTGGTATTCCAGGGCGCGGATGATGTGCCGTCGCTC
>WJJR01000124.1 GCA_014729565.1 Candidatus Zixiibacteriota bacterium
ACTCTATTCTATGGACGCCTGCTGCAACCAAGCACGTCTCCCATTGGTATCACCCACAAAACCCGTTGCCCGCCCCGGGACTCGTGGGCATACTGCGAATGTGGCGCGGGTGATCTGGTAGGTTCTTAGCGCTGCGCGTGAGGTATCTCTTGATGGGAATGTCATTTCTGCTCAAGCGGCTCGTCTTCGTGGCCACGATCATTGCCGTGGTGGCGGTGGGGGTGCACTATTTCACCGGCAACGACCAGGGAGACAACGGAGTTGGACTGACACGGGCCGTCGCGGAATCGACAGAGACAGCGACATCGCACGTGACCAATCCCCTGGGGATCGCTCCCGGCTCGGGCGGATTCGCCGATATCGCCGAAGTGGTCACACCGGCGGTGGTGAATGTCTTCTCCGAACGTATTGTGGTCACCCGCAGCCGCCGCAGTTTCCCCTTCAGGTCTGATCCGTTCTTCGATTTCTTCGGTCGACGGTTTCATTCGGTGCCGCGCGAGCGGCGGGAAACATCGCTGGGATCGGGTGTCATTGTCGATCCGGAGGGAATTGTGCTGACCAACAATCATGTCATCGAAGGGGCGCAGGAGATCAGCATAGCCCTCGCCGACGGGCGTGAATTCGAAGCCAAACTCCTCGGCAGTGATCCGGCCACCGATGTGGCGGTCCTGGAAATCCACGCTGACGATCTGAATAGCGATCTGCCCGCCGTGCGGCTTGGTGATTCCGATGCAGCCCGAATCGGCGATCTGGTGCTGGCAATCGGGAATCCGTTCGGAATCGGCCAGACAGTCACGATGGGCATTATCTCGGCGACCGGGCGCTACGATGTCGGCGTGGTCGACTACGAGAACTTCATCCAGACCGACGCGGCGATCAACCCCGGCAATTCGGGTGGCGCGCTTGTCGACCTCAGCGGACATCTAATCGGCATCAACACCGCAATCTTCTCCCGTTCGGGGGGCTACCAGGGGATCGGCTTCGCGATCCCCAGCAATATCGCCAGCGACGTGATGGAGAGCATTATCAGCACCGGCGGCGTGGCGCGGGGGTGGCTGGGCATGTCGTTTCAGGATGTCGATGCGGCACTGCAGAAGGCGTTTGGCCTGGGCGACACGCGCGGGGCGATCATCAACGGTATCACCGACGACGGCCCGGCCGACCGGGCGGGTTTGCGCCAGGGTGACGTGGTCACTTCATTTCAAGATCAGCCGATCATCGATGCCAATGATCTCAGGCGACGGATTGCACTGTCTCCGGTGGGGGCGGAGGTCGACTTGGCCATCGTCCGGGGCGGACAGGAGCGTCTCCTCGCTGTCAGCGTCGAAGAAACGACCACTGAATTCACCTACATGTCCGAGAATTCGGATGAGTGGGTCAGCCCGATCGAAGGAGTGGTGGTCGAGGTGGTCGACCGCCAGACCGCCCGGCGCGCGGGATTGCGCGAGGGGAGCGGTGGGGTGGTTATCAAAGATATCCTCGCCCAGTCGCCGGCGGCGTACTCGGGGCTCCGTGCGGGAGATATCATTCTCGAAATCAACCGTAAATCGATCGCTTCAGTCGAGGATTTCAAACAACTCGTCGGCCAATTCGAGAATCAGGCGATGATCCTCTTGGTCTCACGCGGCGGTCGCTTATACTATTTGTCATTGCCCTGATGGGTGGAGGTCCTTAGGATCAGACTATGAGTTACGGCATTACAATCCCGCGAATCCTGACACGCGCCTTTGGCCTTTGTCTGCTTGCGATGGTGACGGCAGTGTTGGCCATCTCCTGCGGTGGCGGTGATGAGACCGCCAGCACGCCAGAAGAGACGGCCACCACACCGCCCGACGAAACGTCCCCGACCACTGCCTCACAGGAATCGGGCGGTGACGCGAATCGTGAATTCAAGCGTCCGGCCGAGTGGATACTCTCAATGCGCAAGTGGCCGGATACTTTGCGTTGGGAGATCGATTCGTCGTTCACATACACGGTCGAGGATCTGGAACTCCGTTTCCGTGTGCAGGTGGTTCAGGATCTTAGTGGCACACGGTTTCAGGGTGAGCGTCCCGTCTTCCCGGAAATCCTGATGATTGTGTCTCCCGTTCCCAAATGGGACTACGCCCGGCACCTTGGGATCGACTCCCTGGTTTTTTATGATCCGATCAAGAGCCGTCGGCTGCCGGCGCTGCCGATTCTGTCGTTTCAGCGATCCTATGAGAATCAAACCGTGCGGACGCTCTACAACGCCAATTCGGCCACCAAGTACCGAATTTCTCCCGACCTTGACGATGGACAACCGCTCGATCCGACGCTCTATTTGACATGGGAGGAGCGGACCATCATTGCGGAATTCCCGCCGATCACACTGAGGCACACGCTCGAACCGGTACCCCAGGAAGAAGAGGAGATTCCGCCCGATTATCGCGTCGATCCTCCGAATCCGGACGAGGGGCCATGAACGGCACACATTTATCGAGACTGTTGGGATGAATCAAAACGGACTACGCATATCACTGTCGACCACCGGCCCTGAAGCCGATGTCCATGTCATTCGCGTCGATGGCGTGGTCGATACGGTAACCTCTCCGGAATTGGATGCGGTAATCGCCAGTCTGGTCGAGCAGCGGCGCTTTCGCATCATCCTGGACATGGCCGGCACCAACTACGTGTCGTCGGCCGGCTGGGGCATTTTCATATCGCGTCTGCGCGAGATCCGTGACGGAGGCGGCGACTTGAAACTGGCGCGGATGACGACCGATGTGCAGGAGATCTACGATCTGCTCGAGTTCGACGGTATCCTGCCGCGGCATGACCGGCTCGAATCGGCACGGGATGCGTTTAATGGAAATGGACATGGTGGTGGCCATAGTCACACTCACACGGCCCCGTCCCAGGCACTCCAGACGGCGTCCTCATCACCACC
Organism: Candidatus Zixiibacteriota bacterium; assembly: GCA_014729565.1. Lineage (GTDB taxonomy): Bacteria > Zixibacteria > MSB-5A5 > WJJR01 > WJJR01 > WJJR01. The sequence goes on from WJJR01000124.1 coordinate 2,909, forward strand.
GACGCGGCCAGCGTCAACACCCGCTCCGTCGGTCGCACCGTCATCGACGCATCCGGCCACTTTTGATAGCGCGCTCCTGGAGTTGGTGAAGGAGGATCCGTTTTACGGGCTCGGTGAGTTTAAGGCCCGCTTGATTGAATTGGGTTTTCGTGATGTCGGACGATGGACGATCTGGTTGACACTCCGCCGGCATCGACTATGGACACGTCGGCAGCGCTTCCGCTACTGCCGCCAGCAGTCCCCCGGATTTTTTGCGGGAAGGTAATCGTGGCCGATTCCGATACCGAGGGTTTCGCAGGATCGCTTCGTTTTCGGCTGTCCAATCGACATCATTCGGAAATGTCCGGACAGCCCGATGTGATGACGTTGGTCTCGCGCTGGATGGACGCCGGCACATTACCCGAACTCTGCACGCTACTTCATCGCGACCTCTGCGAACACTCGGGTGTGTCACAGCTTCTGATTGTCTCACATTCCAACGATGTCGCGCAGATGTGGGCGGTGGCGCCGGTCGACGATGAGTTGGTTCGCGCGGTCGACCGCATTCTGGGAACATCACCAAACCGGATGGACTTGCTGACCACCGGCCGCGGCCGTGTGTTGACCGCCGAGCATCCCGATGCTGCAGGGTTGGGGCCATTCGCGGCGCTCGGATTTACGCAATCCGCTACCATCTCAACCGACACGCCGATCAGTTTCGCGATCTATTGCGGAACGACCGAAACCGAAAAGCAGTCGTATCCAGACTGCTTCACCGAATCATCGCTGTGGCCGGGCATTCAGATGGTATTACGCAATCTGGCGCGTTTGGAACACCTCCGTGCGCTCTCCCATATCGATTCGGTGAGCGGCATTCACAATCGGTCGTATCTCAATATGAGGCTGGTGGAGGAGGTCGCGCGCGCGCGACGGTTCCATCGTCCGCTGTCGCTCGCCATTTTCGATATCGATCACTTCAAGTCGTTGAATGACACCTATGGACATCAGACCGGCGATGCCATCCTGCGGCAGATGGCGGAATACGTCCGCTGGACCATTCGTTCAATCGATGTGTTCTGCCGCCTCGGCGGCGATGAATTTGCGGTGTTGATGCCCGATGCTGATACGAGCGACTGCTCGCATTTCGCCGAGCGGCTCATCTCGGTGTTGACCGCGCAACGGTTTACCCTCGACGAATCGGGCCAGCAGGCGCAACTGAGCATCTCGATAGGCGCCGCGGTGTATCCTGTCCACGCCACTGAACACGAGCGGCTGATCTGGTGTGCCGATATGTCGTTGCTCGAGGCGAAGCACCGGGGACGTGGGCAGTTTCTGCTGTATGAGAGGTCGTTCGGACGGCAGGCGACATCGTCGTGAGGGACGAAAACTGAGCTCACCCTAACGGATTATCTCCTTTGGAGATAATCCGTTAGGGTGAGGCACCCCGGTGCCAAGAGAAATGATCCGGACAACGTAATAGCTTACTGGCTGTAATCGCTGTTCGCAGATACGATTGGGAGTTTGATGGGTACACCAGCAACAGAAATTCAGGATCGTAACCAACCGACGTCGGAACGCACACGCTCGCGGGTCGCGGCTGTTTTCACCAAGCCGGACACGGTACTGGATGATTACCGGCGGCTGCTCGATTTGGTGGGGGTCACCGATACGCTCAGAC
>WJJR01000125.1 GCA_014729565.1 Candidatus Zixiibacteriota bacterium
CCGCCGGACGGGGGTTGGGTGACTTCAAGTCTCTGAATGGAGGATCACATCATGAGACCGAAGACAAGCCGAAACCACCGTGGTCTTCATCGTGGGTTAGTCATGCTAATGGCCGGGTGCACGATTCTCGGACTAGTCGCCACCGGAGGATGCCCACAACCTCCGATCCCCGAGCCTCCGCCGGGCCGTCAAGTCCTAGTCTTCGAGGAGGTCGCATCCCCGGAGGACCTAAGCAGCGTTACTCTAAACAGCACTGACCAGAATCCGGCGGTTGGTGACGTTGTCGTTGGTACACGCGGCGGTGGGCTGCTCCGTCGGGTGAACGGCGTTTCAACCAATCCCGACGGATCCACCTCGGTCAAGACGGCGCCGATCACGATCGCCGAGGCGGTTCAGGACGGAGACTTCACTTTCACTGATGGGCCCTCCACCGCTAAGCAGCTCGCGACAGCGAAGACCTTTCAAGTCCTCAACTTCTCCGCCGATCTCGACCGCACGCTCTACGATCGAGGTGGGCTGACGATTCACACAGATGGCGACTTTAACTTCGATGTGACACTCGACCTTGATATCGAGGTCAGGAGTGCTCGGATTCGCTACTTCAAATCGGCGATCGAAGGAACCGCGGACCTTCAGCTCGACGGCGATGTTGACGCCCTTGCGGGGCTGGTTGCCGAGACCGGCGACATCGCGCTTTGGAGCGGTTCGAAGTACCTCTACGGGTACATTGGGGTCTTTCCATTTGGCGTCCCGGTCGTGATTGAGGCTAAGGCGGAGTTGGTCGCGGGTGGCGTCGTTGAGGCAGTCGGACACGGCACTCTTCAGTCCGGCGTCTCGGCAGATTCGTTCGTCCGCGTCGGCGCCGAGTATCGGAGGGAATCTGGTTGGTCAGGTCTATCCGATCAGGGACTGAGCTTTGACTACGATGCGCCAGTGTGGTGTCTGGAGGGCGAACTTGGCGCAAGAGTCTATGTCCGCCCAACGATCGAGTTGATGCTGTACAAGGTCGCTGGTCCGTACTTCGACATTGAACCATACCTTGAGTACACGGCCGCAGCGTACGCCTGCGGCGGTGGTGGCCAAAGTCCGACCGGTGCTTATGACTGGGAACTCGTCGGGGGAGCAGCTGCACACGCCAAGGTCAAGGTTGATATCCTCGACCTGTACATGATCGAATCTCCGACAATTACGGTCTTCGACGTCAGACGGACACTCGCCGAGGGACACGGCGATGGTTCGCTCGATTCCGACGGCGACGGCGTCCCCGACAACCAGGACGGCTGCCCGAATGACCCCAACAAGACCAGCCCCGGCAACTGCGGCTGCGGTCAGCCCGAGACGCCCGGATGCGGCGCTCCCAACTGCGACGCACCTGCCGGCCAGCAGTGCCCAATCGATTATGAGGCCGAGATGGCGATGGCGATTATCGAGCATGGCCCAGGACCTTGCGAAAACACCGGCAGCGAGCCGGGACCAAGTCTTGAGTATTACGACGTGGCCATGCCAGCGACGGTAGCGCCGGGTCAACAGGTCACATTCCGGATCGATTGGAATCGCTGTAGCGACTGCAATCCTAACGCAGTCATCTATACGTCGCTCATTGGTGACTGGGCCCCCGCTGATCCCCTGTATGTGAGCAGCGCTTACTTCACATCTTGCGGTGAAACTGCCCGAGATACGGTAACGTTCACGGCCCCAAGTGGTCTGGGCCGGTACCGCATTCGTTGGATGTTGTGTATGGCATTCGAACCCATGGAGCAATTCTGCGGCAACGACTACGAAGGGACGGCATGGGACGTCGGCGTGTGCCCCTACGTCGAGGTTTCTTTCTCGGTATGCGAATGAACCATGGGGGCCGAGGCTGAGCATCCTTCGGGTTTTGAGTGGGTACCACTGACGGTGGCCAGTGGCACACACTGGGCGCTGAACCGTGCGCTTGCACTGCAGGCAACCATCGCGGCCAACAACGGCGAGAAGCCCATCAACCTGTTCCAACTCGGGTGCCTGTTCAGCCCGCCCGCGGGCGGGCAGGCATCCGGGCGTTGCGGAAGGTCCGGGCCGGATCGGCAACTGCGGGCCAACTGGCGGTTCGAGCATGTCGGCCTGCAGGGCCCCGCACACACTGCGGCCACCGCGCGTCGCTGCCAAGGCGGTGAAACGGAGAGCGTTGGGTTGCCGACCTCTCCCGCAACCCACCCGTTAACCCCGTACGTTTGTTAACGAGAGAATCTAAGAGTTTCGGGGCGAGAGTGGCGGGCGGCAATGCCGCTGACCCACGCTCTCTCGACGACTTGGTCAACCTGGCGATAGCCAAGGATGTCGAGGCCTTGCGTGACCTGTCGCTCACCGGTGTTCCAGAAGACCGTTGGGATGCTCGACCTATTGGAGGTTCGTCAGGCGATGGGGCGAGACGCAACCATAGAAGTCTGATTTCGATGTGGGGGGCTTCGGGCACCAGCTCAGCAGGATTCACGACCAACGGAACGAACCGCCATTGCAGCCAGCTTACCAACGAGCTCACCCCCTCGGCCCAGATCGGCGGCCCGGAGTTCTATCACGTGCCAGCACGGTTGAGTCTCCGTCATTCTCTGCCGGTAAGAGTGCAGCCGTCTGCAGGGATTGACGCCGATAGCCGGGGCAGCTGGCCGGTTTGGAGGGTCGGTGCGCAGGGCGTCGGCGATGGGGTCGTGGCCGCGCAGGCGCAGCGTGCAATAC
>WJJR01000126.1 GCA_014729565.1 Candidatus Zixiibacteriota bacterium
CTGACAGAAGTACGCCCACAGTGGCGTGTCTTTCCGTTTGACGTCCTGACGCAACATCGGCACCACACAGATCGGAAAATCGCCGGCAATGCCGCCGCCGATCTGAAAGAAACCGATTGGGGAATTCGCCGACGTCTCTGTATACCAGTTCGCCAGTGCAATCATATACTCGACACCACTGCGCACGGTGCCGACATTCTTGATATTTCCCATCAAACAGTGTGCGGCAAACATGTTGCCCATGGTCGAGTCTTCCCAGCCGGGCACAAAGATCGGTATCTGTTTCTCCATCGTCGCCAGTACCCAACTGTCCGCGGGATCGATTTGAAACTGCTTGCGCAGATCGTCATGTTGGAGTGTCTTCCACAGAAATTCATGCGGGAAGTACCGTTCGCCCTTGTCATCGGCTGCCGACCATTCCCGGTACGTTGCCCCTTCAATCCGTCTCATCGCCGCCTCTTCCGGGATGCACGTATCGGTGACGCGGTTGAGTTGACGGTCGAGCAGCGCTTGTTCATCTTCGGGACGCAGGTCGCGCCAGTCGGGGACACGGACATAGTAGTCATGAGCGACCAGGTTGTAAGCATCCTCTTCCAGATTGGCGCCGGTGCACACGATCGCATGCACTTTATCCTGACGGATCATCTCCGCCAGCGAAATGCCCAATTCGGCGGTGCTCATCGCCCCGGCCAGCGTGACCATCATCTTACCGCCCTGATCCAGCAATGTCTTCCAGCCCTCGGCGGCCTCCAGTAGTGTTGCGGCGTTGAAGTGACGGTAGTGGTGTTTGATGAATTGTGAAATCGGTGCGTTTGCCATAGCATCCCCTCTGATCTGTGTAATCGGGGAAAATACACGAATCGGCCAGATGGGGCAACCGGGCTGTCCGGCATCGCCGTCATCGAATCCAGCCAAGTCAACGTATACAATTCACGATGGAATGGCTCACGCACACGACGACCGGCTTCTTCGTGGGGCAGGCGATGCTCCAGCCAGACGAGCGACCCAAGCGTGCCGGCTGGTGGTGGATTGTGGCTTCAGTCAGCCCCGACTGGCTGGAAGTCATCACCACCCAATTCGGCGACATTCACCGCGGGGTCACACATTCCTTGTATGCCTGGCCGATTCTGGTGGTGTTGTGGGCGGCTGCGGCGAGACGCTGGGGCGGAGACAGAGTCGCGTCTTTTCAACGTCTCTCCCTGGTGTTCTGTGCGATCATCGGGTCTCACCTATTGCTCGACATCTTGATGTCCTATCGGCTCTACTTCGCGTGGCCATTCACCGACGCCAAATGGTCGTTTGGTATCATGCCGTTCTATGATCTGTATATCTTTGTGGGCTGGCTACTGCTGCTGATCGTCCATCGGTGGCGCAAGTGGCCGTCGATGAGGACAGCGACAATCGGCTTGCTGATTGTTCTGATGATGTTCTCTGTGCGGGCCACGGGGAAGCTCCGCACAGAACTGCTTGCGGCAAACATGATCGACCATCGGACCGAGCGCATTGAAACGCGTTCCACCTACTATCAACCGTGGATCTGGCACGTGCGCTCCACGCAAACACTGCAACATTGGACGCCGATCAACATCGTCACCGGCGAAATCGTATCCCGCGATCACATCATCAACCGCTGGTTCCCACCGATCAACTGGCGGGCGTTGTTTCGTCGTGGCGGGCGGTAGTTGGGAGACTTCTCATATGGCACAACGACTGGATCGATTGGTATGAAAGCATTGATGTATGAAGAATACGGTAGTCCTCAGGAGGTCCTGCGACTCCGAGAGATCGATAAGCCCACCCAGAATGATGATCACGTGCTGGTGCGTGTGCGTGCCGCCGGCGTGGATCCCGGTATCTGGCACCTTGTTACCGGCCTGCCGTATCTGGTGCGCATTATGGGATACGGTTTCTCGAAACCGAAGGCGACTGTCCCCGGATGGGATTTGGCCGGCCATGTCGAGGGGGTCGGGAAAAACATCACGCAATTCAAACCGGGTGACGCGGTCTTCGGTGTCGGCAATGGTTCGTTCGCGGAATACATCTGCACACGCGAGGCAACCCTTGCTCATAAGCCGGCAAACCTCTCATTCGAAAAAGCCGCGGCCGTGCACGCATCGGGTGTGACGGCGCTGCAGGCATTGCGTGACGAAGCCGGGCTGCAGGCAGGGCAGAGTGTGCTGGTGATCGGGGCGGGCGGAGGTGTGGGCACCTTCACCGTGCAAATCGCCAAGGCGTTTGGCGCCAGCGTTACCGGCGTATGCAGCACCGGGAAGATGGACATTGTCCGCTCGATTGGCGCCGATCACGTGATTGACTACACCAAGGACGATTTCACCAAGAGCGGGCAACGCTACGATGTCATCATCGACACCGCCGGTAATCGACTACTGAAACACATCCGCCGCGCACTGGCGCCGAAAGGAACCTTGGTCATTGTCGGGGGGGAAGAGGGTGGACGATTGATCGGTGGCCTCCAACGTTCCATCGGCGGCATGATACTGTCGCTGTTTATCGGCCAGCGCATTCGTATGCAGATGCCCAAGACGGCCGACAACGATTTGAATGTCTTAAAGGAAATGCTCGCAGCCGGAGAAATCACCCCGATCCTGGACAGGTCATTTCCCCTCGACGAAGCCGTCGCGGCGATTCGGTATGTGCAAGATGGGAAGGCACGGGGGAAAGTGGTTGTGACGATGTGAGCTGTTCCGAGCCGGGGCACACCGGCGTGTGTCAGCCCGCGTCCATCGAGTGCACGTTGACCAACAACAACTGCCAGTTGTTCTCACCACGTATCCACACCTCAGAGAGTGCGGTAGTTGAACTTGAGACCTCGTCCCTGGGGCCGGCGTATGTCTCGGTTACAATCCGGCGCGTAAACGCATAATCGCCCTGCACCGCGATCTCAAGGTACTCAGTCTTTCGATCCGACACCCGCCATCCGTCTGCCCACCATTCCCGAATCCCCGCGACCCAACGGTCTGCGTCGTCGGTCTCAGTGCTGCCGATGGTCCAGCGGCTGAAACCGTCTGCGAGCATGGCGGCATAAGCATCGGGACCACCACCCTCCGGAGCCGTTGTCGCCGACAGTTGCCGGATCGACGCGAGTATATCCTCCTGGTCCGCCGTCCACGCTGGGCCATCAGAGGCTTGCAGACCCGTTCCCAACAATAGTCCCAGCATGGCGATGCAGAACTTCAATCGCTTCATAGTCTTATCCTTGTTTCTGGTTCGCTTTCACAGTCTGAACC
>WJJR01000021.1 GCA_014729565.1 Candidatus Zixiibacteriota bacterium
ACCGCCCGTTCCGGAGTGTTGCTCCCTCTCCCCCAAACGGCAGTTTGTTTGGGGGAGAGGGCTGGGCTCGCCCTGAGCGGAGTCGAAGGGGTGAGGGGGAACGGCTGTTACGTAAACACTGATGACATAAGACCGTCATCAGGGCCACGATTCACCGACGCCGAGCTGGGGCTCGGCGATCCGAATACAAACACCACACCCCGCGCCGTCATCGCGGCGCGGGGTGTGGCCATACAGATCTGTGGTTTTTTAGATGAAGACCGTTACAAATACGCCCGTAGGGACTTGCTGCGCGACGCGTGCCGGAGGCGACGGATCGCCTTTTCCTTGATCTGCCGGACCCGTTCACGGGTCAGGTTGAATCGGACGCCGATCTCTTCGAGCGTCAGCGCCTTTTCGTGTGACAGACCGAAGTACAGGTTGATCACCTCGGCTTCGCGCGGTGTCAGTGTCTCCAGCGACTTTTCGATTTCCAGACGCAGCGAATCCTTGAGCAGCGATTCGTCGGGCGCGGGCTGCATGTCGTCTTCGAGCACGTCGATCAGACTGTTGTCTTCCGACGTCGAAAACGGCGCATCCAGCGACAAGTGCGTGTTGGAAATCTTCAGCGTGTCGGAGACTTCCGATTCCGACAATTCGAGCTTTTTGGCGATTTCGTCGGGCGACGGTTCGCGGCCGTACGACTGCTCCAGGGTCGACGCGACTTTGCCGATTTTGTGGAGCGTGCCGACACGGTTCAGCGGCAGACGCACAATGCGCGACTGCTCCGCCAACGCCTGCAGGATCGCCTGACGAATCCACCACACCGCATAGGAGATAAACTTGAAACCCCGCGTCTCATCGAACCGTTTGGCGGCCTTGATCAATCCGATGTTGCCCTCGTTAATCAAATCGGCCAATGACAGGCCCTGATTCTGATATTGCTTGGCAACCGAGACCACGAACCGCAGGTTCGCTTTGGTGAGCTTGTCGAGCGCGGTTTGGTCACCCTGCTTAATGCGCTTAGCCAGGGAGACCTCTTCCGCCGCCGTCAACAGCGGTGTTTCCCCAATCTCCTTGAGGTACAAATCCAGTGACCGGTCTTCATCCCGGTACTTGCGAGAGGTTCTGACGCTCGTACCGCAGCCTCCTTCTCTTTGGGTTCACTCCGATGACTCGGGCCGGACCGCGAAATATCCGGTGTTGCCGCGACGGTCGTAGACGAGCATCGAGACCGGTTTGTCCCGCTGTTCGATCCGTTCGACAACACGCATGAAATCGTCGCGATCCTCAATCTCCGTATGATCGATCTCTGCGATAATCATCCCCACGCGGATGCCCTTTTCGTACGCCGGGCTGTTGTTCTCGATGCTGGTGACCAGCACCCCGCGATTGAATGTCGTTCCGTATTCCTCCGCACGATCGGGTGTGGCGGTGACGACTTCCATGTCCAGCCAATCGTTGTTTCGACGTTCGGGCTGGCGCGGCTCCGACGGTATCCCCGTTTCGGCCGACGCCAGATACTGCGTGCGATCGCCGAGACGGACACTGATCTGTGTCGGCTGTCCCCGGCGAATCACATCGAGTTCAATCGTTGCCCCCGCACGCGCCTGCCACACCAACTGCATGAAATGCTGCGCGTCTTCCACTTCCTGATCATCGAGCGCGACAATCACGTCGCCGACCCGCAGCCCCGCCATTTCCGCCGGTGTATTTTCGATCACGCGATTGATCATCACACCGTTGGCGGATTCCAATCCTTCGGCTTCCACATCATCCCACTCCAGATCGCGCGGTTGAATGCCGAGCCAGCCGCGCGAGACGCGGCCCTCGGTCATTAGATCTTCCACGACAATCTTAGCGAAGTTCACCGGGATGGCGAACCCGATACCGACATTCGATCCGGTCGGGCTGGCGATCGCGGCGTTGATGCCGATCACCTCGCCGCGCAAATTCATCAGCGGGCCGCCCGAATTGCCGGGATTGATCGACGCGTCGGTCTGGATGTAATTCTGATAGGTCGGTGTCTCATCGCCGAAGAACAGGTCGCGCCGGCCGACAGCGGAAATCACACCGACCGTTACTGTACGATCGAGCCCCTGGTTCGGAAACGGATTGCCAATCGCGACGACCCAGTCGCCGACCAGAATCGAATCCGAATCGCCCAGGTTGATATGTTGCACGTCGTGTTCGGGCATAATCTTCAAAACCGCCAGGTCAGTGGCCTGGTCGGCGCCGACCACCTCGGCGGGCAATTCCATTTTATCCGATAAGCGCACGGTGATCGCATCGGCGTCATTGATGACGTGATAATTCGTCAGGATGTGACCGTCGTCACTGAAGATGAATCCCGAGCCGAGTGAGCGCTGACGGCCACGGTCACGGGGACCGAACCAATCCTCGAAGAATGGATCGAAGCTGTGGTAGGAATCCTCATCCCGATTCTTGATCGCCGAGATGTTGACCACCGCATCCTTGACCTGCTCGACCACCCTCACAAACGGGCTATGCCCGGAGGCATCAACCCAGCCGCCCTCCGGCGCTCTCTGTGCCAGCGCCGGGGCGCCCACGAGAAAGACACCCGTCACTACAGCCGTGAGAAGCAAGCGCGCGATTGACCAACGTTGAGATCTCATCCGACTGTCTCCCTGTTGTGGCAATCGCCCCTGCCGCATTTCCGGTCGATTTGGGCGAAAACTTACAGTTTAACTCTTTGCTCCCTGCGATGCAATAGCATCGTTGCCGCTACGTCTTAAACCGAACGGCAGCCCCTTGTTCCTCAAATACTTACGAAGTTCCGCTAATAGTAGTAACGATGGTGCGCAGGACAATTCGTCTCGCCGCGAATCGATTCCTGGTTTGGCGGATGGTGTTCAACTCTGCTTCGCCCCTAACTAACCCTGCTGTAACCTCTCAAAACCCATCCTTATACGAACCAACACGACTCCTGTTGCTATTTTGCTTGACATCTCTGACGCCCGACTGACAGAACGCTGGTTGCTATCTTCGTGAAGGGTGGGTTGGGCCCAGAAACATGACTTCGTAGTCCGGCCGCCTCGCCCGGACCGAGGTGCGGGCAGTTCGAGGACCTCACCGTCAA
>WJJR01000127.1 GCA_014729565.1 Candidatus Zixiibacteriota bacterium
ACTTTGCGGTCGAGCTTGGTGTCCTCCGCGAGATACACGTCGCCCATCCCGCCCGCACCGAGCTTATCGAGGATTTTATAGTGGGCGATTGTCTGGCCGATCATTGTGTCGAAATTCCTGCGTTCCAATTCAAGACCACGCGCATGTGTCCCTGATCGATGCTTTTGAGGTCGGAAATCACCACAAACTCTTGCCCGTCTTGATCAACATCATACGGTGACATGGAGCTGAAAAACGAATGTCGAAACAATGATGTCACCTGTCCAACTTCGAGACTCGTGCCTGATCCGTCAACTTTGGCTGTCATGATGCGTTCATACGAATTATCCAAAAAGAAGATCTCACTGCCATCCTCGCTCCAGATAGGCAAATCGCCGCCATTCGAGGATATCTGCCACTTGCCGCCCCGACCCGGAAAGGGGCGCACATAGACTTCCATTCGCCCGGTTTCACTGGACGCGTAGGCAAACCATCGACCATCGGGGGAGAAGGTGCCGACGTCGACGTCCCCCGGAGAATCCACTAAATCGTAGGGACTATCCTCCGTCGGTGTGCCATCGGGATTGATCGGAACGATGATCGCTTTGTCTTCTGTGGAGCTTTCCCTCCGGATGCGGCACAATAGATTGCGACCATCACTTGACCAATCGGCCGGGCGAACCATGATTGTTGTGTCGAGCACCAATTGCGGTTCGCCTGTACCACTGACGGCTTTCGTGTAAATCTTATACGATCCGGCACTGGCAGACACGTACGCCACACGATCTCCCGCGGGAGACCATACCGCCTGAAACTCCCCGGTTGAGTCGAACGTCAGACGGGATGTGACGTCACGAACCAAGTCAACAATCCAAATGTCGGCGTTGGAAGATTCTTCATCCGCAATGGCAACCGCCAGGCGGTTCCCGGTGGGCGACATCCGTAAGTTAATGTAGTGATCCCGCCCACCAATACTATCCAGGATGTGCCCCTGTCGATTGATCCTCAGTATCGATAGGCCGGCACGCGTACCGCCACTGAGATAGACAAGCGCTCCGTTATTGGACACAGAGAATTCATGGTTGTTAAAACGACCATTGAAGTGAGCCTGCTCGGCAATTGGAAAGGGCGTGCCTGCCAGCGTATCAGTGCTGAGGTCGAACGGGTGTGCCATGACCACATTTTCTCGGACGAAGATGATGTGCTCGTTGGCGTACGATGCATTTCCGTTGTGATACATCAGAATTTTGTGCACCGACCGGTCGAGAGAACTCAGAACAAGAGCGTCTTCAGTGCTGCTTCCACTTGATCGTGAGTAATAAAGAAATCGGTTGCCGTCGGGAAGAAACGCCGGCCAGCGGTGTGTCGCTTCAGATCGCGCCGTGTCAGGAAATGTGATCTGTTCAGGCGGTCCACCCGCTGCAGGTACCTTGTAGAGCCATCCCTCCTGATCAGGAGGAAAAATGATGACCCCGTCCTCGTTCCAGGAGCCGCCGCGTCCCGCCATGGCATCACACAGACTCAACGGTGGCCCCCCGGTCACATCGATCTTTTTCAGCTTGCCGTCGCTGTAGAACCCAACAAACCGGCTGTCGGGCGACCAAAATGGATATGTGGCGCCGTCGGTACCCGTTAGCGGACGCGCTTCAAATGCGTCGATGGACCGTATCCATAAACGCATGTCATTCGTCGAATCCACGGCCGTGCAAGCAATCATCCGGCCATTCGGAGAGATGGCGATGTTTCCACCCATCATTAGTGTGATGGTACTGCCAGTCGGTGGCTGAACGTTGAATCGCACCGTCTGGCGCGCGCCGTCACTTGAATATCCGGTCAGCAGATAGACCAGCATCGCACATGCGATAGCCAGCACAGCGGCCAGCCCCCAAGGAAGCCAGGGCAGCTGTGATTGATCCCTTTGTTCTTGTTCGGGATAGTCAACCACTGAGTGCGGCGCCGTGCTCGTGCGTTGCACGGGAGCACGACTCGGGGAGACACGGCTTTGCGACACGCGACTGACGCGTTTCCGTCCGGAATCGCGTTTGAACCGTCGCAGGTCCTTGGCCACTTCACGCGCCGATTGATAGCGTTCGTCGGGTTCCTTTTGCAGGCATTCGAGAATAATGCGGTCCAACTCAGGATCGAGATCAGGATTGAGCGCCGTTGGCGGCGCGGCGTCGACATTGACAATCTCGTACATAATGGCCGCTTCGTGTGAGCCGGTGAACGGCATCTCGCCGGTTAGCAGCTCGTAGAGTACGACGCCGAGTGAAAAGATGTCGGAACGGTGGTCAACGTCCTGCCCGAGGGCCTGCTCCGGCGACATGTAGCCGGTGGTGCCGAGGGTACTGCCTTCCTTGGTCAGGCGGGATGTTACGCCCTTGAGCTTGGCCAATCCGAAATCGGTTAACTGCGCGATGCCATCTTTGCGCAGCATGATGTTCTCAGACTTGATGTCGCGGTGGACGATGCCTTGTTGATGGGCGGCCGCAAGCCCGTCGGCGATTTGCGCGATGATCTCGACGGTCTGCGTGATCGAGAGGGTATCCTTCTTGTCGCGCAGTGTCTGCCCGTCGACATACTCCATCACGATGAACATGCGATCATCGTGCTCCTGCACGTCGTACACGGAGCACACGTTCGGATGCGTGAAGGCGGCCGCGGCTTTGGCCTCCTGTAAGAAGCGCGCTTTGACTTCGCCTTCGAGCGCGAGATGCTCCGGCAGAAACTTCAGCGCGACTTTCCGGTCGAGCTTGGTGTCCGTGGCGAGGAATACCTCACCCATGCCGCCGGAGCCGAGCTTCTCGATTATCTTGTAGTGAGCAATGACCTCACCAATCATTTGGTTTCGAGCTCCTCAGTCCAGTTGACGACG
>WJJR01000128.1 GCA_014729565.1 Candidatus Zixiibacteriota bacterium
GGATCGCAATTGGCTTTCGATTCCCTGGCGGGACGGATTCAGGGAGCGTATTGGCGCGGGTCGGCGGATCTCGACGCCGGGCAGTCGCCGGTCGAATACCGCTACACCGGACGTGTCCGGGGTTTTGACCTGGCCGATTGGGTGGAGGAAGGTATCCCCTCCGAGTTAACCGGGCAGATTACCGTTGTGGGGGTCGGTCTGGCCGATCCTGAATTGACGCTCGACCTCGACGTCGATTTCGAGCCGGGCTCATTCAATGAGATCGCGTTCGATGCTGCCGTTGGGCACATGACGGTGACGCTCGATGATGTCACGTTCGCCGATGAGTTCGTGGTGCAACGGGGCGCCAATCTGTTCGAGGGAAGTGGCCGGGTGGTCTATGAGGATTCGGTCGACGTCTTCGGCAATGTCTACTCCGACGATATGAGCACCTGGCGCGACGTCATCGATGTTGACTCGCTGGGCGGTCGCAGCAGCGGGTATGTGTACATCTCCGGTGAGACGCAGGATCCGGATTTGGCCGGACGGTTACTGTCGGATTCGCTGATACTCGACGAGATTCTAACGCGCGATCTCGCCGCGAGCATCTATGTCCCGAAGTTTCTCACGCAACGCGACGGGATGATTACCGCGCAGTTGGGGCCAACGATGGTGGGGGCCATCAACGTGGATTCGGCCTACGTCCGCGCCGCGTTGGATAGCACCATGCTGCGATTCGACTCGATCATGGCGGCCACCAGGGAATTGATGATTCGTGGACGGGGCTACTTCGACTGGTCACAGCCGCGCAAGCCACTATCGTTTTACCCGCTCGATCTCACGTGGCAGGATGACGAGTTCTCGGTCGGCGATACCGTGGCGCTGTTCATCGATTCCACCGGCATCGACCTCGATCTGTTGAGTGTGAACAGCACCTTCGGGTATTTCGAAGCCACCGGCCGGTACTCCTTCAACGACAGCATCGACGTCATTGTGGGGATCGACGGATTTCCGGTCGCTCCGGTGTGGAAACGGTTTCTGCCCGAAACCGAATTGGAAGGCGAATTCGATTGCACTGGAATTTTACAGGGGACCGTGTCCCAGCCGATCGTTGAATTGGACGTGGAGTTCTCGTCCCTCGTGTATGAAGGATTTCGTCCGGGTCGTCTGTCCGGGGAAGTGTACTACAACAAGGGGCATCTCCGCACCGAACAGTTTACGCTGACACGACGGCACCTCGAGGGCACGTTTTCCGGCATGCTGCCGCTGGAGTTTTCGATTGATCCGCCGCGCTTTGAACTGCTTGACGAGCCGATGCAGGGATACCTCACGATGTCCGGGGATGAACTGCCGGTGCCTCATTTTCTTCCCGAGACCGTCGAGTACATGCGCGGCCCGTTCTCCGTGTCGGCCGGCATCAGCGGCACCATTCACAGCCCGTTGTTCAACGGGAACATGTATCTGCGGTCCGGTGAGTTGAAGGCGGTTGAAATTGTTGGACCGATTGAAGAACTCAGCGCCGACATTGAATTCGTGCAGGATACGATTCTCATCGAACGCGCCGATGGCGTCATTCGCGACGGTGATGATGAAGGTGAACTCGCCGTTAGCGGGAGTCTACGGCTGTTGACGTACACAGAGTACGATTACAATCTCGACATCACCGGCCGCGACGTCCCCGCACGATTTGAATTCGAGGACTACTTCGTGGAAACCGACTTCGACTTGGAGGTCGTCGGGGTGACGCCACCATTGGTGCGGGGCACAATTGCGCCAATTCGTGTCGAAGACCGCATGGATTTCGAAGACGAGGTTGGCCCCGGCACGGTGGATACCACGCAGTGGGATTGGGATCTCGAGATCGTGATGCCGGGCAACTACTGGATTCAGAACGATCAGATCAACGCCGAGCTGTCGGTTGATATGCGGCTGCTCCGGGAGCAAGGTGTTGTCACCTATCTCGGGACGGCCGAGATTATCCGGGGACAGGTGTATCTGTTCGACAAGACGGGCCGCATCCATCGTGGAATACTGGGTTTCAACAACCGCGGCGAACCGGATCCGGAACTCGACATTGAAGTGAGCTTTCGCATCCGCCAGCCGCGTCCCGAGGATGGGTCTTTTGCCACGGAGGGGTCTCTGGTCGAAGAACTGGACCTCCATGTTGGCGGTACAGCGACGGAGCCGATCATCGATCTCATGGATCCGGAAGCGGGATACACCGAACAGGATGTTCTGCTTCTTCTGACGACGAATACTCGATTTGGCGCGGCGGGTGACGATCTCACCGAAGACCCGTGGGCAGACCGACTGCGATTCGCCGCCACCGGTTTGCTGTTGACCGAAGTCCAGCGGCTGGCCGCACGCAAGCTGGGTCTGGAAACGTTGGAAATCACATCCGGCGGCGCTGCCGACAATACCGAGGTGACGGTCGGACGATACTTCACGCCCAGTCTGTATCTCTATGGCACCAGCCCGATCGACGTCGGTGGTGGGCAGGAAGTCGGTTTCGAGTACCGCTTCAATCGAAACATCTACCTGGAAGGCAGCCGCGATCGCTTGAATCTCTACCGGCTGAACATTCACTTCACTTGGGATTACTAAACTGATTGGGCTCCGTTACATCGTTCTCTTTGGGTTCCTCATCGGCCTGATGTGGTGTTCGATCACGGCTGCGCAACCGGGGCAACGGACGAGTAAGCAGCGTTGGCTGCGGACGCGGCCCTACATCGCCGAAATCGTTGTCACCGGCAATACGGCGGTTGATGATGGCGAGGTCCGAGACTGGATGGAAATATCGACGGCGGGGTTTTGGGCGCCGCTCGGTTTGACAGGGCGTCCGCGGTACAACCGCGCCACCGCGCGACGCGATGAGAACAGCATTGGCTGGCACTACGGCCGGTTGGGGTATTGGGACGCTTCGGCGAGCATCACCGCAGAACCGGAGCGGGACGATGATCATGCGCGGGTGATTGTTACCATCATCGAGGGCACGCAATACCACTGGGGAACGATTGAACTGGTCGCCGACTCTCTCGATTTTCTGCGGCGGTTGCAGCGACGAGTCGCCAAACTCGAGCACGGACACCCGGCCGATTCGATTGAATTCGAGCTGGCAAAGGCGAATATCCTGGGGGAATGCGCCAACAATCGGTATCCGGGTGCGCGCCTCTCGGCGATCGTCGCGGCACGCAGCGATACGCTCGACGTCGTTTTCGAGTTGGATGAGGGACCGTATGTCGTACTTGGGGAGACGCGTGTCGACGGGCTCAAGCACACCAAGGAACGGATTGTTCATCGCGTCTTGCGCCTTGAGAGCGGCACCGAGTACTCGCGCGAGTTGCTTGATGAACGGCGGCAGGATGTCTATGCGACCGGATTGTTCTCACTGGTGCGTCTCGATCCGGCGTTCCGCGATTCGGTCGATTCCGATTCGGTGCGTCGTGCCGATGTGCAACTGCGGCTGATCGAACGGCCGCCGTCGTTTATCGGATTTCGTACCGGTGCGGGGCAGGATGAGAATCGTGATTTGACCTGGGATTACGCAGTGGAGTGGGGCAGCCGCAACTGGCTGGGAACGGCACGACGGTACACACTGTCCGCCCAATCGAGCTTTGCCGTCGTGACCGAATGGCGGTTTATCCATCACCGGTTCTCCGCCCAGTACGTGGAGCCCTTTCCCTTCGGACTTCGCTTGCCGACAACGCTCGAGATCAGCTTCGAGCCGCGCTTGCGATCATTGGTGCAGGACTACAAGGTCGAAAAGGTCAGTGGCGTGCTGAGCGTGGCCCGACGTGATCGCAGAAAGCGACTGCAGTGGGTGGCGTCGGCGGAAATCGACCGCGTGGATATCTCGGATGTGCCGAAGCTCGCTGAAGAGGAAATCCTGCGTGAGGAAGGGATCAGTCTGCGCCGGCGGATCACCTTTGCGTTGGAGCGCGACACCCGTCCCAATCTCTTTGTCCCGTCCTCCGGTGCGCGCACGCGTGTGGACCTGGGCTTCACCGGTGGACCCTTGGGCGGGCGCGACGACTATTACTCGGTGGATTTGTCCTGGTCGCGGTACCAGGCGGTCGGCCAGGCATCGGTGTTCGCCAGCCGTTTTCGACTCGGCTGGAAAAACGTGCACTCCGGCGGACCGTCGATTCCCTCGATTGATCGGTTCTATCTCGGCGGAGCGAACTCGATTCGCGGATATTCCGAGAACAGTGTGGGGCCGACGGATTCCACCGGCTCGGCGGTCGGTGGACGTGTCGTGACACTCATGAACCTGGAACTGCGCACACAGATTGCCGGCAACTGGTGGACGACGCTGTTCGGTGACGCCGGCAACAACTGGGAAAGCTTTCGTGCCGCCCAGTTCGATCGCATGTTGTTCTCGTTGGGCGTGGGGCTGCAATACGTGGCCCCGGTGGGACCGATCCGCCTCGACTACGCCCGTCGGGTGATTCATCCCGGACATCCGCAGTCGGACCGGGTACATTTGTCGATTCTGTTTGCGTTTTGAGGATACCTCACAAGTGGCGGTGTGTGGATTTTGTCGCACGGGCGCCTCGCCCGTGTGGTGCAGGCGGTTCTCGGTGTTCGCAGACAAAGACGCTGGATCCCCGCTCTCGCATTTCGGCTCCGCCGAAATGCGGGCGGGGATGACATGTGGGGGAGATGACGTGTGGGTGAAGATGACATGCGAGGGATGAGATTGGGGATATGACATGTGGAGGGTATGATATCTGGGGGTCCGGTGCGGAAGGGGATGACTGGCTATGAGGGTGCTATGAGCCTTCAAGTCCGCGGCGCTCGTGGAATATTGCAAATACCCAAAGGCCCCGGCATTTCCCGCCTCTCGCCCACAACGATTACCC
>WJJR01000129.1 GCA_014729565.1 Candidatus Zixiibacteriota bacterium
ACGCCCCATAGGGATCAATGATCTCCGTGATCACCTCGTCTTCATTATAGAGATACTGCCAGGTACTGCCATCCGCATAGGTAGCGACCGTGTAGCCGGCTTCAGGAACATACTCAAAGCGAATGTCGTAAAGACCGTCCTCGCCGTAGGTGTGGATGCAGCGCCCCTCATCATCATACTCGTAATGGTAGGAATACCCATTACGATCAGTCTTCTTGATCATGCGGTGGGCGGTATCGTATTGGTTGACGGCACGGTTTCCGAGAGCATCCTGCCAGACCAGGAGATTCCCGTGATTGTCATGCTGGTATCGCGCGATTAAGCGTTCCTTCGGCTCACGCTCCCGGAGACGAAGAGCGTTGATGTGGCCGTAGTCATCGTAGTCTAACCGAAGCCGCCAGTGGCCCGTATTTTGTATTGTAGTCAGTGTGCCGCGACGATCGTATTCGAATTCCAGCCGGTCAGTATCACGTCGGAGCGCCCGCAAGGGCGCCGGGCCTTCGGCCGTATTCAGCCGAAATTCCATCGTCGGCTGTC
The DNA here is from genome assembly GCA_014729565.1 of Candidatus Zixiibacteriota bacterium. Classification (GTDB taxonomy): domain Bacteria; phylum Zixibacteria; class MSB-5A5; order WJJR01; family WJJR01; genus WJJR01. The sequence continues at coordinate 538 of WJJR01000129.1, forward strand.
CTGTCTCTGCGATCTGAAAAACATCGTGTCCGACCCGTCGCAGACGCATGCCATCGGCGGACACTTCCTTGTCCTCCGGCGGGATATCCGGAAATACGACAGTATCACCTTCGGGGTCAGTATACTCGTAGCCTTCAGGAGTGCGCTCTAATTCGCGCTGAAATTCATGGCGGAAACTCCGCCCCATCGGACCGTCGATGTCGTTCCACGTGCTATCATAGTACCGCTTCCATTGGAAACCGTGTGGCCCCGGCAGTTCGAAATCGATGAAGTCATCGACATTGGCGCCGGTGACCACGTACACGGGTTCGCCGGGTTTGCCACATCCCTTGTTATGACTGGGCTTCCGCTTCTTGAGTTTCTTTTTGATCTTGTCTTTGAGTTTCTTGGCTTTCCCTTTTAGTTTCTTGGCCTTCCCTTTCAGCTTCTTGGCTTTTTTCGAGAGGCGCTTGAATGCCTTGGTCTTTTTCAGCTTCTTTAAAGCCTTCCCCAACGCATTCATCCCAATCCGCATCCCAATCGCCATCAGCGAGATAGTCGGTGGTCCACCGATCAGTACCGGAGGGCCGGGGATGACCATGACCATGCTGGTCGGCAATACCATCGATTTAACTTTGCTAGGCTTTTTGCGCGGTGGAGGAATCATCCCGACATCATGGCAGCTCAACGCGGGATGAAGCAGATGACTCATGGCATCACCGTCAACTTCGACGGTCATGCTACCCATGAAGATCTCCGCCTCATTGGTCGGCGGCTTGACAAAGACACCACCGATCGGAATGTGCGGAGGAACACCCTTTCCGGCTGTTCCGGCAATGGCACGCGGTATGCCGTTGATTAGGACTGTGGCGCCGATGACCGGCGCATAATCCATCGGATCAATGACGAATCCAACAAATGGATGAGGTACGGGGACGGGCGGAACCGGCCCGGGGGGCTGGATAATGTGAATATCGATCCCCATGATCGGATCGAAATGTTTCGCTGCCGGCATCATATGGCTAGCTACTTATTGTCGAGTGCCTCTTCCCAGTCCGGTCCACACAGATCCGCCATGCGCTTGCGAATCGTTTTAGCCAACGGTGCGTAGTCGTGCCTCTTCGTGAGGTCGAGCAGGGCCTGTCCGGCATACGGCAGCGTACTGTGAGTGCGAATGTCCTCCTCCAGCTTCTCTCCCACGTTGAGCGCCTGACATCCGAATTCCCAGGCCTTATCATAGAATCCGGTCTGCTCTCGGCAGTAGGCCGCCATCCGCCAGCATTCCATGGCCACAATCAATTCGTCCAACTCTTCGGCCCGTGGAGCAACGTCTTCATAAATCGCGCCTGCTTCTTTGTATTTGCGCTCACCGAACAATACCGCGGCTCCCGACAGCCGGGTCTGGACAACCAGTTTGGGTCCGGCCGGATCCTCCTCGGCTTCGGCTTGCTGCGCCACCGCAACCGCTTGACGATGAAAGTCGAGCGCATCCTGCGGTTTCTGATCAGCCAGGTAGGCGATACCGAGTGCCTGGAATACAACAACCTGCATGGGCAGCCAATGCTGGTCGACAGCGATCTTCAACGCCGCTTTGCCGCTCCGCGTCGCTGCCGTCAAATCGCCTTCAGAAATGGCATTGGTCATGGCCACAAATAAGCGGCGATAGGCGGCTGACGGGCCATGCGGCAGGTTGGAGCTAGCCACGCGACAACTCCTCGTACGCCCCCGGCATATCCAACTCTGGTTCAATCGTCTGAATCAGTTTCTTCTCAATATCACACATCTGCGTGAGTAGCGGCGCACCAACATCGTCGATGACCATGATCCGGACATTGGCGGGAAGACCGGAACGGGCCAGCGACAACAACCATCGCTGCCAGTTCTCGGCATCGGATATCTGCGGAGGATATAAGAACGCGACGAAGTGGAGCATCATGCCGTCGTAGTACTCGCGAAACGACATGCAGGCGCGGGCAAAGGTGATGAGATCGGGTTCCCCCCGGACCGGGGCCGGGCACTCCCACTCGTTGGCAATGTCGTCTTCGGCGATACTCTCACGTATGTCGTTGTACTGATCGATCAGGGACTGGCGTAATCCGAAACCGTATTGCGTATGGTCATCGAACGGCTGGATGAATTTCACAAACAGATCAGGGAGTTCGCCGGCCTCTTCAGACTGCAAGTCAACCATCAGGTCGACCATCTTGGCGCCGTCTGCGTCCGTGAGCCATCGCAACAAGCGCGCGTCGGGATTCTCCGCAAACTCATTCCACAGACTTTCGAGTTCGTCCAGACGTTCCACAATGGCGTTCTGTCGGTCGCTTTTGACCACGCAACTTCTCTCCTCAGCGCCCGTGCCCATCGAGCGCTCATCGGTGCGTATTGAAGACTTAGTTAATTTTCACCATGGCGCCCATGATGGTCACGCCGCTGGGATCGAGTATGATCTGACCACTCCCACTCGATAACATGATATTCCCGGGAGTGAATTTCGCCGAACTTCCGCCACAGGCTATCTCAACGGTGCCACTGCCGTGGATTTTGACGATCGTATCGCCAATGTCGACGTTTGGTGCGGTGATCTTGGCTTGAGCCGCACCGGTCGCCTCGAAATTCGGCGTACCGTCCACCTTCACACCGGTCCCGCCCGTACCCGTGATTGTGACACCGGTGCCCTGTCCTTCGATATTAACGGCTCCGGTGGCCGTCGAGTTGTAGTCGCCATTGACGTCAACCGTGCGATTGCCGGCGGCGACAGTCAGGGAGGCGTCTCCCTGGACAGTCACACTCTGCGTTCCCGTCGAGATTCCGATCGTCTCATTCCCCTCGGTAACGGTCACCTCGCGATTCTTCTTAATGGTGATGGTCTCATTGCCATTGACCGTTTCCGTGCGATTGTTTTCGACGGTTGTAGTTTCATCATGCTTGACGGTCTTCGTCCGGTCGTTGCCGATCGTCAGCGTCTCATCGTGGCCGGTGTTCTGACTCTTGTCGTTCTCGGTCTTGATCGTAGTGTTCTTTTGTGCGTGTAAGTAGACTTCCTCTTCGTCCTTTTTGTCCTCGAAGCGCAGCTCGTTGGATCCGCCACCGCCTTTGGAGCTGTCGGACTTGATCGTGCTCTTGGTCTTGTCGTCGTCGAGCGGATACGGCGGCATGTTTTCGGCGTGGTACACACGTCCGGTGATGATCGGGCGATCGGGATCACCCTCAATGAAATCAACAATCACCTCATGGCCGATCCGCGGGATGAACATCGCACCCCAGTTCTTGCCGGCCCACAATTGCGCAACCCGAATCCAGCACGAGGTGTTCTCGTCGCCCTGTCCTTCGCGATCCCAATGGAATTGCACCTTCACGCGGCCGTATTCGTCGGTGTAGACCTCTTCGCCCGACGGTCCGGTGACGATCGCGGTCTGCGTCCCTTCGACGACCGGTTTGGGCGTGCGTCGCAAAGGACGAAATGGAACAGAGGATGGAATGCACTTGAATGTATTGTTGTAGGAGAAGTGTCCACCGGCATCGTCCTGGCCAAGCGGCTGTGTGCCGTGGTGATGGACGGCCATGATCAGATAATCCTGGTTCAGATCGGTGCGAGGATAATCGTCCAGACTAAAAATGCTGCCGGAAATCAACCGGGGGCAGATGCTGTGTCCCTGTCCCTGCAGACGGCGGGCCTGAGCGGATTCCAGCCGAAGGCCGGCCAGTGTTCCACCGCGGCTTTCATCGCCATACAAACCGGGAAACTCGTAAACTTCAAACTCGGGATTGCGGTCAGCCGAATCATCCTGCATCAACCCGAGACTGGGGGTCTCGAAATTGAAGTCCTTCAGTGTCGCTTTGCCCGGACGCAATTGCTGGGAGAAGCGGAAATCGTAAATAAACTCGCGTCCTTCAACGGCACCTGACCGATCCCGGAACACGACTGTCTGCGCTTCGGCAATCGGCACATGCACGTCGGCCGAATCGGCCATGACGAGAATATCCTGATCGTCCGAATGCTCGAAGAAGTAGAAGATTCCTTCCTCTTCCATCAGTCGGGCGACGAAATTCCAATCGGTTTCCCGATACTGGACACAATAGTCACGCGGTTCGTAGCTTCCCGACAGGGCAAAGCGAAATCCATCGGACGATATACCGGCATCGGTGAGCACCTGCTCGATGATTTCCTCGGTCGTCATCTGCTGAAAGATGCGCGACTTCATCATCTGCGTGAGAATCCAGACCGACGGGACCACTTCGGCGAAGTAGGGTGTAAAGGTTTCGCCGGCGACGGCCTGTTCGAACCTTCGGATAATGCCGAAGATCAGGCGGTCGCTCACCTCGGAGGCAATGGTCAACTCGGCCGGTTGGCCGACCACCGCATCAAGATCGATGTTGGCGTCTTGCGCGGCCAGTTCCACGTTGAAATGAAACAGATCACTGATCGCTTCCGTCCCGGTCAAATTCACCACCCGCAACTCGCCGGAGTATCCGGCGGTGGCGAACATCAACCGGGCTTCACCGGCATCTAATATGGTCATAATTCACCTCGTCGATTGTTCGAGATGTGCAACGCCCTTGCAGGAGTCACGATCCAGTAGAATCGGTTCTCCTTCAATCGCCGAACGTTGGTGGGGAGAACGACCGGCGTCCGGACAAGGGCGCGAGTTCACGAGCTCCACCACCTTCAATCCGACGCATCATGCGATCAATTCCCTCTTCAACTGTCGCGGCCGGCCCGACCGTTTCCGCATTTTGGTAATCTCCGGGCCACGCCCCGCTCGCTTCATCGAGCCAGGAGGTGCTGATGTTTTGACTGCCAATATAGACACGCCGGGCTCCGTCACCGGGTGATTCGAGAACCGCCATGATGTGATAATCCTCGGGCTCGGTCCCCCGCGTGGGCAGGTAGATCACTTCAAAGCCCACGAAGTCCCACCCGGCTTCGGTGAGGAGTTCCTGCGCCAGAAAAGCGTATCCTTCACAATCGATCATGCGCCGATGCTGCCGCCGGGGCCGCGATACGATTTCGCTCCAGCGATCACACGATCCACCCGGCCAAACCACGTCATTTTGATCTCCCCGCGTGGCGGTCTCAATGTGAACCACGAACGAGCCGGCATACTCCTGATAGGCCGCCAATGCGGCATCCGGTCGACCGCGCAACGTTCGGAAATAAGCACGCAGATCATCGGGATGAGGATGCCCGCCCGGTCGCCGCACCGGCCGCCCGATGGCGTCCTGAATATCGTTAACGAACGA
>WJJR01000130.1 GCA_014729565.1 Candidatus Zixiibacteriota bacterium
CTACGTCCATCCGAATGCGGCACGATTCGTGGCCGCAGACAACGAGTTCATTGACAACGCGACGAACGTCGTGCGCATGACGTTTGACGGCAACGACACCGTCCAAGAGGATCAGACCTGGAATGACATCGGAGTGCCGTGGCGCCTCGAGACCCGGACACACGTCGGGGCGTCGCTCACGATCGCCGCCGGGGCGACGTTTGAACTCGCCGAGAACGCGAGCATCCTCGTCCAGGGCGAAGGTCGTCTGACCGCTGTCGGGACCGAGGCCGACCCCATCACGTTCACCGGAATCGAAGCGCTGCGCGGCTACTGGAAGGGAATCCATATTCAGACGCGCGGCACCGATAACAAGTTCGATTACGTCGTCCTGGAGTACGGAGGAAGCGATGCGTGGACCGGAGGAGCCGACACTCAGTCGATGGTCCGGATTGACAGCGGGTCGAGCCTATCGGTGACGAACACGACGTTTCGCGAGAGCGGCAACTACGGAATCTGGGCCGCCTCTGACGTCGTCTTGGCCTCGTTCTCCGGAAATACGTTTGAGAACAACGCCAAGGTGGCGCGCATGCACCCGAACACGGTTGGCCAGGTCGCTGGCGATAACACGTTCACTGGCAACGACGACAATATGTTCCGCGTGACGATCACCAACAGCGACAGCGTCATCGAGGACCAGACTTGGAGCGCCCTCGAGATCACCTATCTGATCACGGGGCGGACGTTCACGCAGGCGGCGTTGACGATCGAAGCGGGCACGACGGTTCGCTTCCTGCAGGACGCGTCCCTGAATGCGACCGGCGAGGGAACGCTGACGGCGATCGGTACGATGAACGAACCGATCGTGTTCACCTCTCAGGAGGGTGGGGAGACGGCTGGTTTCTGGAAGGGGCTCCGCATCGAGTCGAACTCGACCGACAACCAATTCGACTACGTCGAGATCAGGTACGCCGGTTCCGACAGCTGGTACGGTGGCGGCGAGGCGAGCGGGGCGCTCTACCTTCTTGACGGCACAGTCGCGCTGTCGAACAGCACCATCACCGACATCTCCGGCTGGGGGATCGACGTGCGCGGTAACGGCGCGATCACCGACTGCACTAACGTCACGTTCATAAACGTCACCGAGCCCATCAAGGGCGGCGCCACTACCTGCGGCTGAGACAGCATCGTGGGCGGGGAGGTGCGCGCGGTTTGCACCTCCTCGCCGTTGGTCACAGGCGATCTACGGCTGGCCGAGAAGCCCCGTCTCACCGGCCTTCCGTTGTCGGCGGCGGACGCCCACAATCTCCATCAGGACGCCTGGCTCGGCATTGCCAGTCGGATTGTCGTTCGAGCGGTGCAGCACGGGATGTGCTGGGCAGCGGAAAGCGCGTTCCGGTTTCCGGCATCTCCCGGAGCTGGTAGGTTTCACCGACCTTAGACTCTTCAAGGGAATGACTGACTTCCAAACAGACGAGTTGCTGGATTCCGTCCGAGAGATGTTTGGGGAGGGCGGCCGGGTTTGCGAGACCAAGGCGCTGCTTTCGAACGGACTCATCTGAGCGTTTGAGCTGAGCAGCTGGGGGAAAAGACTCGGCTGCGCACCATTTCCATCCTACATTCTCATTGAGTTAACCCGCCAGCGGCTCCCCTTGAGTCCGTCGGGGGACCGCTCCAGCGATTTATTAAACTCATTTTGCACCTGACATCTCAAATGACACATGAATGCAATAAGTTTGCAAGCTTCTTGGGAACCGTGAGCATTGGCCAATGCCCGCCATCGATTTCGTGAAAAGCCCAGCTTCCCGATGCTCTGAGTTTCTCAACGAGGTCTTGCTCCAGTGATCCGGAAAGCCAACCTTTATGGGCAACGAAGCTCGCTGAAAGGTCTTGCAGCGGTCGATCCATCTCTGCCCGATCTAAAACGGTTTTGCCGGGATGCGGTTGCTGCTGCTCCTCCAGAAGTTTGATCTGAGAGTCATTGAGCTTGGGTTGTGCCGCCAACTCCTCGGGAGATGGAGGCAACCATTTGCCGCCGTTTGCCTCAATAGAATCTCGTTCTTCAGCCTCATCTAAACCAGAGACTTCGAGCAGGGATTTCCCGCTAATGGGCAGAAACGCTTCAATGAAGATCGTGTGATGGACTAGATTGGGAAACTGACTTGCCACCTGGCCAACCACGATTCCGGAATAACTGTGCCCAACCAGAATTGCCGGGTCAATGCCATTCGCGGTGATGTATGAACGAACATCCTCAACATGGGTTCTCAGCGACACACCCTCAGTGGGATTGCTTGGGTCCAATCCAGACAAGGTGATCGGGTGTGCTTTGTGGCCGATGAGATGAAGCTCACTCGCCACCTCATCCCAAATCCATTCACCCGCCCACGCGCCCGGTACAAGTACAAAATCCATATCAGTTATCTCCAACGCCACAGATGGGCCTCCTTGGCTGCCTACCTTATAAGTATGACGTCTCTATTCTTGGCTTCGTTATTTACCATCTACTAAACCAGATTTCAATTCGGCATTTGCCATTCACATCTACTTTGTCAGGAACCAGTGCTGAAATAGCTATGTAGAAAACAATTTTATGACTACCTTGTCTTAAACTTTTCTGCCGGAATGCTTTCTGAGAATATATATCTGAACCAAAAAGCTATATCAATCACTCTCAAGAGGGGGAATCGGACTGGCCATGGTCCACATGGTCCGCCCGGGCATTTGTCCGTATGGTTCCCAGAAAAAACGTACCAGAAGGACTTCGATAGGCTCTCGACCGGTCACGGTTCACATCCGTGAGGTCGTTGGTTCGACTCCAATCGCGCCTACTTCAGAAGCTATTCGCGGCCCCCTTAACCAGCGGCATTTCTTCTTTACTAAGGGTCCTTTCATTAGCAGTATAAAATCGTTGATTCGCGCCAGCCCACCTGCGCTGGGATTGCGGGCTAGGGTTCTGTCCCCTCCCATCTAAGCCAATACCCACCTCAATGCAATTCGAAAAAAGCTGACCTCGTGAAATCTAATTAATACTACCGGCTTCCGGTTCCTTTATGATTACAGTAATTAGTCTCATGGGGTCATTTGCGAAGCTTGTTCCCCATTGAAATCAACCTGGTCAGTTATTCCTCTATTCAGACTTCAGCCAACCAGAAAGGTACGAGAATGGAACAATTTCCCCCAAACATTGAAGAAATCATCACCCAGCTGCTCCTCTTTTTGCCGAATTTGATCGCTGCACTCGTTGTCTTCGTACTGACATTGGTCGCGGCTGGGTGGGTTCGACAACTGCTAATCCGCGCGCTGGAATCCAGAGATGTTGACCGCAGAGTGGCAGATTTGCTGGGCAAGATCGCCCGCTGGACCGTAATAGCCTTTGGCTTAATCACCGCCCTGCAGCAGGTCAACTTTAACGTGACCGCATTTATCACGGGCCTTGGCGTCGTCGGGCTGGCGCTCGGATTCGCGCTGCAGGATGTGACGGAAAACATGGTCTCCGGGCTGCTGCTCCTGCTTCAGCGCCCCTTTGAAATCGATGACCTCATCGAGGTTGAAG
>WJJR01000131.1 GCA_014729565.1 Candidatus Zixiibacteriota bacterium
CACGAGTCGACCTGTCCAGTCAACGTCACCAGGCCGTTAAACGCGGTCACATTGATTTCGTATGAATCGGCTGCCGGGTCGAGCATGATGGCCTCGCGAACGTCTTCCGCGATCTCATTATCAGGCCGGGCCGGCGTGCTGACCTCTGTATTGTTCACGACCGAGCGCACACCCTTCACCGCTTCTGCGATGCTGGTCGCCCGCTCCCTGGCAAGCAGGTTATTGACTGTACCGTCAAGAGTAACGACACCGTCCACCACTTCCACATCGATCAGATGCGAGGCAACGTCTTCCTCGGCGAGCAGATGAGTCGCGACTGCGGTTGCAATCTTGCTGTCGTCAATCTCCTTAACCGCCGATGACTCGTCCGCCTGAGCCGACACCTCGCCGTTCATCGGAACGAGAACGGCAGCGATACTGATGCATAAAGCAACAGCCAAAACACGGCCGACTCCTCGGAACGACGCATTCATCATGTAAGTGCTCATACTCTGCTTTCCCTCCTCTGTCCTTTCGGTTTTCATCGTTCTTGACGATTTCCCGATTCAAACCAACAGCAGTGCTGCACTTCGACGTGCTCAGGCACTGCTGATGAGGTTCACCCGGAATCGGGTGTGCACACCGCGTGCTTGGCGGCGCCAGTTTCAATCACCAAGGCAGCGTGCTATTGCTACCCTTGATACGAAAGCCGGGTTTACTAAGTTTAAGGGGTGCAACACGTAACGTGTCAGGGGAATCCCTGATCAGCGGCGCCCGTGTAGTGGATTTGTCGCCATGGTCCACCGTGAATCGACCGGCACTGTTTCGGCCCTGTACTCACACTGGATTGCAGGAAATCATATTGCGCGACCGACGACGCTACCGTTTTTTCCATAACGTTTCACGGTTCCGTTCATTCACTGATGGACTCTCATCCTTGGACTCACAATGATCAAACCTCTTGGAACCCTGCTGGCCGTGGCATTAGCGGTGTCGTTGGCAACCATCCCCGTACAAGCAAATACAATTAAGCAGTTCGAAGTACCGGCCCGCCAAACAGCCATCCGGATACTCGAAACACTCAAACCGATAGAGTCTCTCATTGAAGAGACCCAGATCCCTGTTGAACCGCAACAGGTGACTCGTGAAGTTGTGGAGATCATCGGCTCACGGGTTAACCTCCGTGCGGCGCCAAACTTGGAATCGCCAGTTGTACGCGTGGCATTGGAGGGTGAACGGTTCAAGCACGTGTCAACAGACGGGGAGTGGCGTGCCATCCGAGACAACGGCCAAACACTCTACGTGTCCACTGAATATTCCCGCCTTGATGAAGAAACCGTCGCATCTACGGACAGCATTAAAACAGTCAGGCAGTTGCGTGAGGGGACCGACAACCGGGCGCGCGACATCCTGTCATCGGTCGGGCGCGACTACAGGCGCCTGGAGCTGCTGCGCAAAGAGGCCGGCAGACAGTACGATTCCGAGTACGGAAACATTCCCGAGGACAGCGCGCACCCGGAAAGAGATCGTGCGCGTGAATCGCTCAACAAAATCCAAAAGTACCACCGGCTCGTCTCACAATACTACCAGCGGTATAGTGACATGGCCGGAGGTGTCGAGCTGCCTGCCACGACGGAGCCCCGCTGGCGGCCGCGGTTCAGCGGGTCAATTGAAGCGGGCTTTGGCACAAATACGGCGGAATCCAAAGTTGCCGGGACAACGATCTCGGACACGGATGTGTCACGCTCCAACCTGGCCGCCAATGTCAACGCCGAGCTCTCCCCCAATGATCGCATCAATCTGCAGTTCGGCCGCACGGAGGAAATCCACTTTGTCCCGTCGGCACGTACGCGCGCACGCGGCGCCTACACCCGCCGGTTCGATGACAAGGCACGTCTCACCGCACACGCCGGCCTGAGCAATTATCGCAACGATGCCGACGATACCGGCGATCTGGATCGCAGTGAGTTCGGTGTGCAGGGCGTGGTGACACCATCGCCGACATTTCGTGCCACCGGAGGCGTGGCAATCACGTCGACGGCGTATCCCAATGACGACGCCCGTGACGTTAACGATACGCGCCTCGAACTCGGCGCCGGCGGAGATCTCAGCGAGTCGGTCCAATGGAACGCCGCGTACCGGCACGCCAACCACTCGTTCGATATCGACTCCCTGACCGACAATTCACAGGGACATCTCGAAGGCAGCCTGATCTTCGAAACCGGTGATCAGTCGGCGATCATCGTAGACGGTCACTTGGAATCGAACTCCTTCGATGCAAATAATGATCCGCGTGAGTACAGCCGTCACGGATTGCGGCTGGCGACACGCTCCCGGCCGCTGGGCGGCGCCCAAAATGAGTTTTCGCTCGAATGGCGTGGCAAGAGCTTCGCGGTCGATGATCTCCGCGATTTTACCGAGTTCCGCGGCGGATTCCGGTCACGGGAGTACAACGCCGAAACCGACCGTGAGACAGCACTCCGCCTGAACTATCGAAGGTACGGCAATGACACCGTGGTGGCGTTCCTCGACTACATTGAGGCCCGCTTGGACACACGGCGCGATCGCGGACGAGAAACCACCACGGGACTCTTCTCCGAAGGGGATCTTTACATTCAGTACTTCATGGAAAACAACGGTGTAGAGCGCAATGCGCTGATCACCCAGTACGCCTGGCTTGGCATTTCGACCGGTGGACGAACGGTCTTCAGGATCGGTCCGCACATTGCGAGTAATACCGAGATTGTCGTCGTTGACGGCGCCACCGGTCCCGACGGTGACGATCTCGGCACGTTCGAAAGTCCCAACAGCACGATCCGATACGGGGCCAAGGCCGAGCTGCGCACCCGTGAACGGCCGTTGCGGGCACGCGTCAGCGCCCGCTACGAATTGCTGAAGCAGTACAATATCGACAATGCGCCGACACTGGATCGGCTTCACATCGAGGGACAGGGCATGTATTCCATTACGCCACGCGTCGATGCCTCGGCGCAGATCAAGTTGTACACCAGCGGCTCCGATGATCCAAACGCAACGGAAACAACTGAGACCGATCTGCTTGTGGGCCTGATCTACCACTTGGGGTCGCGCGGACGGTGAATGATCCCGTCAATAATTGAAACAACCCGTTCATTGGCCGCACTACCGGATGAGCAATCGACTGAATTACCGGGGAGATACGATGAAACGAACAAAGAGGCATCTTCAGCAAATCGCCACTCACGTCGTGTTGGCGGCCGTGCTTCTACTGGTGGTGTTCCCGGCCTCCTATGCCGACCCCACGTACGAACAACAACAAGAGATTTGGAAGGATTTCAGTAACACCGACAAGGCCGCCGGTATCGCCTTTCATGTGTTTCAGGAAGCCATGGGGAATGACGAAACGCAGCAGTTCATTGATGACTATGCCGATGCGGTCACGCTGATCAAGGTCCACCATGAATTGTTTCAAACCGGTAGCCTCAGCGGTGCCGTTACGGTGATCAAAGATCGGTTGCAGGATAAGTTGATTGCCAAGCTGGCCCCGGACTTCAACTGGTGGCTTGGCTGGATGAAAGCAGCGAAGGCGGGCATGGAACTGTTCAAGGACTTTGTGTTCGATCCCATGGTTGAACAGAGTCAGATCGACACTTATGTCGGTTTACGCGAATCCGGCCTGGATCCGGAGGATGCCTTTGCGGGTGTCCGCGGCTATGGATACATCGTTGAACGTGGCAAAAAGGAATTCCGCAAGGAGTACGGAGATTTGCCGTTCCAAACGGGAACTAATGAGCTACTCCCGAAGTGGAGAGCCGATTTCCGGGAGTACATTAAGGCGGGAATGGAGAATGCATATCATCGCAAACTCCACCGCGATCTTCTCGAACGGTCACGCCAACTCGCGGCTGAAGCCGAAGCGAAGCTGCCGGCGATGCGGGACCGCCTATTGACGATCTTGCGGCAATACCGTGTCGCCAAAGTCGAACTCTCGCCAGCGACGGCAAGTCTCAACGTGGGCGACCAGGTGGTATTCGACGCCATCGGCATCTATGCCGATCCCTCCGCACCCCGGTCTGCGACCGACGTCACCGCCCAGTGCACGTGGTCGGGTGGAACGGATGATAATGTCTTCGTGGCGACGGAGAAGGATGCCGGACGCACGGTCACGATTATCGCCGATTACTACGGTGTCACCGGCGCCGCGACAGTGACGGTCCTCGATGCCGACACCACCGAATCAATCGACGATGCCCTGGCGGACGTGCGCGAGGATGAGGAGGAAGGAGAAGGAGAAGAGACCGGCGAGGATGCCGAAGATGAGATTCTCGATGACATCCAACGCCAATTCGACGAAGCGGTGCGACGGTTTGGCGAACATCACAACGACTTCATCGCGCGCCTCCAGTCACTGGCCGGGGAATCCTCGGATGCCATCTGCGGGGACGGCACACTCGCCTTCTCACTCGCGGCCGCCAGCGATGCCTTCCTCGATGTGGAGGGGTATTACACCGATGCGCTCGCGGCGGTCCGTCTGGCCGGCAACCTCAGTGCTGCCGCGACGGGGCGGACTCCCACGGCGGCCGAGGATTTCGATCCGGCCAATGTTGAAGGGCTGGGTGTATTCGATCAAATCGCCATGCGCATGATGCAGGAAGATTACGCGGCAGTTCTCGCGGATGTCGAGGATATGGGAACGCGACTGGATGAATTGGCGCCCGGTTGTGATCCCGAGGAAATGCTCGACGCCGGCAGGCGCGTCGCCGAATCCGATCAGGATCCCGAATCCGGCGTCGACATCGCCGGGGGAACCGGCGTTGTTGGTGATGGCGGCGGTGAGCTGCGGTTCGAAGCCGATCAACTGGGCAGCGAAACCGACTTCTCCGCGAGCTGTACCGGCGGCAGCATGACCCTGAACATGGACCCGCCAACGTTCCCCCAACAGATATTGCCGGACGGCAGTTACACCGTCAGCGTCAGTGTGAGTTGGTCAACCTCGGGCTCTCAGATCAAGGATGTCAGCATGCTTGTGAGCATTCTCATCAACCAGGAGCTGCGCGTCGAGCGTGAGTTCGAGACGTTCTCCGGATCACGAACCGTTACCGCCACGGTACGGGGATCCGACGTCGATTTTGGCGAACAGGTTATTGCGATGTCCGTCGTCGTCGGCGGTGGACTCATGTGTGAGAACAATTCCTCCGACGGTCTGGGGGCCGTATACAATCAGGTCTATTTCCGGCGCGGCAGCGAGTAGTGGCATTGCTCCTTCCCACCTCGCCACGCGCTCGGGGAACGAGTCAGTCACAAGAATCCACGTGACGTTGCTGAGAGATCGAAGCGATGACGGCGCCTTCCCAGCGTGGTAGCGATTACTACTCCAAATCCCTGTCGGGCAAACGCCTGCAGCGCTGCTATGACATCGCGCCGCCGCGTGTGCGGCAATACCTCACCGCAGAGATTGACTACACACTCGGGCATCTCGCAAGCGATGCCACGGTCCTGGAACTGGGATGTGGATACGGACGTGTGCTGCGCCCGATTGCCGAACGGGTCACACGAATCCTCGGCATCGACACGTCACACGACAGCCTGCAGTTGGCACGGGAGTATCTTACCGGGCTTACGAACGTCCGTCTCATCTGCAGTAATGCGGTACGAATGAGTCTGCGAGACGAATCCGTTGATGTAGTCGTCGGCATCCAAAATGGCATATCCGCCTTCGGCGTCGATCCGATTGCGTTGGTTTGTGAGAGTGTGCGCGTGACGCGCCCGGGCGGACGGATCATTATCTCCACCTACAGCGAACGTTTCTGGCCACACCGTCTCGAATGGTTCAAACGCCAAGCGAACGCGGAACTGATCGGCCCAATTGACTGGGAGCAGACACAGG
>WJJR01000022.1 GCA_014729565.1 Candidatus Zixiibacteriota bacterium
ATGCGCAGGGTATCGGTCGGAAATGGGTAGGCGTAATCCGTCAGGCGTGCATCGTACTCCTGGGCCGGGGCCGACGACACCATCAGTATGGCGATCATGATCAGCAGCAACGGGACTCTTTTCAGCATCTACCTCTCCTTTGTCTGTAGCATCTCTCCCCACGGGCCGTCTTCTGTTGTTCTGTGATAGCGTGTCAGCCACGTTCGTGTTGGCACGCTCGGGCGATTATCCCGACGATCTACTCTTCATTGGCAGTGCCTCCGTGGGAGAATATATTGACCACCGGCTTAGAGGATCGAGCCATTGATCGCAGGCGAAAAACAGGAGTATACAGGTCCGTGACAGGAGGTCACTCGTGAAGCATCGCATGCTCATTCCCCGACTCGTCTGTTCGTTGATCGTTCTTTGCATCATCACGAACTGCAGCTACGATCCAGCACCCGACCAACTTACGACTCCGATCACCTTTTCCGGCGAGATTCCGTGTGCGGACTGTCCCGGCAATCTCATCACTGTAACGTTTCGGTCCGACAGTCTCTTCCTCATGCGCCAGGTCTATCGCGAGGCGATCGACGGTATGGACAAGGCGTTTCTCGAAAGGGGCCGCTGGACACAACATCCGGAGACGGGACACCTCCTGTTGACCGGTGGTGAGTTCCGTCAGAAGTACGTGATTGTCGACGACCAACACATTCGTATGCTCGATCAATTCGGCCAGCCTATTGAATCCGATCTCAACTACGCGCTGGCCAGGAGTCCGAACGTCGACCTCTTCTCTGACACACTTCGCATGACGGGCCGGTACATGTATTTCGCCGACGCCGGCTGGTATTGGGACTGCCGTTTCGAGACCGGTTTTCCCGTGGCTCAGCAGGGTGACAATGCGATTCTGGAGGCCGCGTACGCCCAGGCCGCTGCGGAACCGCGCGACACCGTCCTCATTGTGTTTGACGGCCACCTCGACAGTCTGCCGGCCGTTGATCGCGACGGGATGGAAGAACGGATTGTTGTCGATCGACTGCGTGGGATTTGGCCGGAGATGAATTGCGAGTCGCCGACACCCCCGATCACGCTCGAATACACGGTCTGGGATGTCATCGGGCTCGACAAACAGGTGGTTCTTGTCGATCAGGGTCAGTCGCAGCCGTATCTGCGCATCATCCCCGCCGACAATGCCGTCGTTGGTCATACGGGGTGCAACCGCTTTCGCGGTGAACTGAAGTATGGTGCCGAACGAATCGCCATGTCACCAACTGCCATCACGAAAATGGCCTGTCCGTCCGGTGTGACATTGGAGTCGAGACTGCTCGCGGCGCTTGATGCGGTCACCGCCTTCTCGCACCAGGGAGATACACTGTTTTTGCGCGATGACACAGACGAGCGTGTGCGGTTGGTTGCGCGGCGATAGCTGAATTCGTGTCAGGTGACATCGGCGACACGACGGCGCCAGATCATGTGATGCGCATTTGTGCCCCAATAGTCGTTGAGGACCACCTGGGGTTCGCCGAGTCGGTTGGTCCAGTACCTTTGAGCGCTTGTGTATCCGGAATCCAAACAGAAGTCTGTGATGCCGTCATCCTGGATTCTCTTTCGAATCGCCTGAAGGAGTTGTGTGCCGATTCCCTGACACTGGTACTCCGGGAGCACATAGACACTTTTGATTTCAGGCGTGGTAGCAACATCGACTGACAGGTTGTCGCGGATGATCGTGTTGGCGGGGCCATAGGCCGCTGTCCCGACCACCTTGTCACCCGCTCGCGCGATGAGGAAATACTCGTCACGACCGTTGCTGTCCAAATCCCGTTGGAGTGTGTTGATTTGTTCGGTGATCTCGCGTTCGATGTCCGATGCATGAAGGACGGCAATGCCTTCGCGCTTAAAGGCGTGGCCAATAGTATGGATGAACAGACTGCAAACGGCGTCTTTGTCCGCTAGCTTCGGACGTACGATCGTGACGGGCATATTGAATGTTATGAAACTCGACATCGCTGCCGCCATTGAAATTGTCAATCAGGGGACAATGTCTTCACCTTCCGTGTTGTTGTCTTCCCCACTTGTAGGCTATCCTCGTTACGATGGATCGTACTGACAACAGACCAAACGGGTCCTCCCGTCTGTTCGAACCGGTATCGGTTGCGAAGACATTCCGTCTGCCCAACCGTCTGATCATGGCACCGATGACGACCACGGCGGGGCATGACAACGGCGAGATTTCCGACGAAGAGATCGCGTATCTCTCACAACGTGCCGCCGGGGGCATAGGGACGATCATGTCGCCCGCCTGCTACGTGCACAAATCGGGACATGCCTTTCCCGGACAGATCGGTGTCCACTCCGATGACATGATACCGGGATTGACACGGTGTACGGAGGCGATCCGGAAGAACGGTGGTGTCTCGATTCTGCAAATCCATCATGGCGGCAACGCCGCCAAAAGCGAATTCACCGGACATGCTCCCTGGGCTCCGTCGGCCGTTCAAAATCGTACCGGTACATCCGAGATGCCCACCGCGATGACGGTCAACCAAATCCAGGACGTTATCTCGGCGTTTGCCACGGCTGCTCGACGCGCACAGCGATCGGGATTCGACGGGATCGAATTGCACGGTGCAAATACGTATCTGTTCCAACAGTTCTTCTCATCCTTTACGAACAAGCGCGATGATGAGTACGGAACGCAGACGTGGGAGAATCGGTGCCGATTCGCAGCCGACGTGGTCATCGCTGTGCGAGCGGAAGTCGGACCTGACTATCCCATCCTTTACCGTGTGTCACCGGAGGAACCGGAGCCCGACGGATACACCACCGAAGATGTCGTCGAGTTGCTGCGACGGATTGTCCCGCTCGGCATCGACGTCGTCCACGTCTCCACGTGGGAGTATGGCACGGGATTGTATCCGGAACCGTCACCGGGACAGCACACGACCCTTCGCATCAAGCGGGCTGTTGACGTACCCGTCGTTGGTGTCGGTCAAATCCGAACGCCGGAGCAGGCGCTGCGCGTGCTTGATGACGGTGTCAATCTGGTCGCGTTGGGACGCGTCTTGCTGTTCGAGAAGGATTGGGGTGTGAAGGCGCAATCGGATCGCGCGTCTGAGATTCGAACACAGATTACAACCGTCGAAGAAGTCGATCAGCTCGATGTCCCGCCCAAAATGAAACCGTATATTCGTCGGTTTTTCCCCGATCGGATTTAGTCAGAACTCGTCCCCGGCAGGGCACGCCAATCGATCCTACATGTGTACGCTGTTGAACGTGAGATTCACCCGCACGGTCCGTCCCGGTTCATACACACGAATACCCGATGCGAACGGGTCACGCAGATACGACATATGCTGCGTGTACAACTCGTCGAACAGGTTCTCCATCTCCAGGCTCAGCCGAACAGGCTTCAGATCGTAGTTGATGCCGGCATCAAAGCGATGCCATGAGGTTGTTGCGGTCTCCTGCAGGTTGGGATTAACACGTGTTTGCGCGTCGTTGTAGGTGTGGCGCCAATACAGGTGTCCATCACCAATCTTTGGAGAGGTTACTGTGTAAGTGAGAGTGAACGGCGGAATCTCCGCAACTGGGGTGCTGCTCGCTTCACGCTCGGCCCATGTGTATCCCGCGGCCCAGTCGAGATACCGCCAGTCGCCCCGAAGATTGGCGGCGAGGATAATCGCGTCGAAGTTCTCATACGTCATGTACATGCGTTCCTGCGCTGACTTCGATGCGAGATCGACGTAATTCCATACATACGACGCCGACGTTTCGAGTGTCAGTCCATGCGATTCCAGATTGCCGCGCAGCGAGGTTCGGATGGGATTGCGCAGTCCCGGATTCCCCGACCACCACGGTTTGCCCATCGGCCGTTGCAGCGCGATGTAGAGACTCTGTGCGGTCGGTGGTTCGGCGACCGCATCGATCGCCACCACGCCAGTGACCTTGGGCAGAAGCGCCCTCTGAACAGCCGCCCCGGCCGCCCATGTGATGAACGTCTGTGTTGTGGATTGATCGTCGTACAGTGATGCGTAAAACGCTGCACGGTCTTCCTCATCGATAGAGAACCGCGAGACGCCGGCGCGTCCCCACAGACGCACTCGCCGGTGCTTGATTTCATGGAATGCCGACAGCGCAAGCTGAGTGACGCCGGGCATCATCTTATTGGTCAGCGTTCCCATCGGCATGGTGGTCTCATTGTCGACGGTCCAGTGACGATAGAATGCCTCGTAGCCCGGCCCGGTGACTCCGACGGTCGTGTTCACTGCATCATTGATCATCCGCATGGGGCTCCTGCGGAGTTCGTTGTCCATCAGGTGCTCGGTGTGGTTGGCGTAGAGCTTGTGACCTCGATACGCCACGGAACCGGAGAAGACACGATTGCGCCGCTCATCCATTCGCAGATAGGGGAACATGACGTCTTCGGTGTACGTGAAGTCGCCGCGGTACGTGATCCCCTGCCGTTGCCCGGTCAGGGACGCCTCAGCGAGACGATACGTGACATCGTCGCTGTACCCGTAGCGATCCACGAATGTCCGGCCATCGCCGTCGGTGTAGTCGGATCCGAACGCATACCGGCCGGCAAGACGGTGGTGTTGTGTGGTGGCGGCAAACCCGATGTCGGATGATTCCGACGCACCGGCGCTTTGCGAGATACCCGTGCGAATCTGATCGTAATCGCCCACCGGACGTCTGCGATAGGCGACCGATCCACCGATACCGCTGCAACACGACGATGACGTTTTGTTCAGTTCGATGGCATCCATCTCCAGTGAATTGCTGCGGGCGAGGGGCGAATCCATGCGGTTCGGACAGGCGCTGTGGTAGCGCTCGCCGTCGATGACAATGGTGATGTCGTCACGCTTGAACCCGTCAGCCTGAATGTCCTGCGCCAGAAACACGCCCTTGGTAATGAGAACGAATCCGTTTTGTGTCAGCACCTGATTGAAACGCTCTTTCTCGAACGGGAACGGCGATCCATCCGGCGTCACGCGTTCGCCGAGCACCTCGATGGTGACGTCCAATTCGACGATCATGGTATCAATGTCCGGTGACCGTTCCGGTACTTGAGCCTGGAGAGATGATGCCAGAAGCAGGCAACTACACGACATGAGTGCGAACATCCGCATGAGACAATCCTTCCGATGCAATCACTATGTCAACATGCAACGAGCGCGTATCCTGTGTCACGTGTTTTCTCCTGCAAGCATCGCCTACTCTTCACGGGTCTGCATGGGCCGCTAATGGTCTCGCGCTTCGGCCCACTCCGTTCGGCACTGTTCGAGCATCGCCATCCGTTTGTCCTCAGAGATGAGTTTGTCCGAGTCCGGATAGAGGAGATTGTGCTCCCGACGATTGTGGTGATCGAGCAGTTGTTTGAATCCGCACTCCAGGTCCAGCATGGCGATCAGATCGCGTGGCGACGGCTGCCCTTGCTCTTGAAGTTCGACCAGCGGCTGCTTGATCTCTGAGAGCCGCTCACAAATCTTCTTATGCTCGAGCACATAGACCTCGGCCGGCAAACCGGGCGGCTCGTCCTGCTGTGATCGTTGTGCCTCGAACGCCGGTAACAATTGCTGTTCCTCGTGACGCATGTGCAGGAGAAGCAAACGTTCGAATCGATCGAGCCGTTGCAAGGCATCGGATAGCCGTCCGGCGATCAGCCCTTCCTGATGCCGGAGAAACATCTCATCCAACTCGGAATGCATCAGATCGAGTTCCAGAAATGTGTCGAGCTGTTGTGCCATGCGCTCGCTTCCTAATCCGCCCAATCAGGTGCTCTGTTCCATCTGCATCGCACGCGGGAAGAGAACGTTGTTCTCCTTATGGATGTGCCGATGCATGTCTTTCTCGAATGTATCCAACGCGTCGAGCATTGCCCGATAGGTATTGCAGGCCCATTCGGGTGGTGCGAACCCCTCGGTCAATTCCCGCAGGTCGGATAGGGCCGATCCGGCCTGATCATGCTCGTGTTCCATTTGCCGAATCGGTGCGGCCATTGTCCCGCAGTGAGCCGCCGCATCCGTCACCCCGGATTCCATCTGCCGGATTATCGGGAAGAGAATCCTCTCCTCTTTCATCATGTGACTGGTCAACTCATCGGCTAATGCACACAGTGTGAGATGCACATTGCGTAGACGCGCGTCGCGTCCGCCATGAACCTCGGAGACTTTCCTGGTCAACGCGTGCAATCGCGGCAGTTCGGAGCGCAGATACGCGTGGTGCGTGCTCTCGATGTGATCGGCCAATTCGGTTAGTGTCATCGTTGCGGGATTAATCGGATCCGGTTGATGAGAGGCACGCTGTCGTTCTTCTTCCAACAGCGCAACCACGTGATCAACATTGAGCGTCTTCTGATCGCAGGCATCCTCCAGCGACATTTTACCGCCGCAGCAGTAGTCGATGTCCAGGCGTTCAAAGACGCGCGCGAGTCCGGGTTGTTGCATCACGATCTCGCCAACGGGCCGAGTGGTGTCAACAGTCGTCATGATTCATCTCCCATGTGCATCCGGATGAGTAAGCATCACGGTGTGTTGTATGGTATACCATGTTCTGGTTCATGTCTGTCTAATGCTCATGAGTCGGTTCTGAGTCATGTGAGTGGCCCGTACCGGCTGACTCCAGATAGGCATGCAATCCTTCGACAAAATGCAGGTAGGCGACATACGCCTCGACATACTCGCGTCCCGCCGCCACAGATTCATCCTGATGCTTGCGCAATGTCATGGCTCTATTGTACTGCTCGGTGATTTTCTCACGAACCGCTGTGCTGACATTGTCACTGAGTTCATCTACGCTGCCGGATTCGAGTGCCTCATCGGCGGCGGCGAAGATCGGCGGTGTGCTGCCGGCCGGTTTGATACCGGTGTACGGCGCCCCCTCACTGGCGCGGTGCAAACGGATAAATGTTTCGATAAACAGCCGATCCGCAATCTGCCGGGCCTGGTCCGACTCGGTCCGCACGTCCCGCACACGGGTAAACAGAGTGCTGATCTCCTCCACATCCTCAGACGTAATCCATTTCATCAGTGGCGTGATGTCGCCATCGTCGAGCGCCTGCCGTATCGACGGGATGATGGGCCCATCCTCTGAATCACAGTGTGCTGACGCACTGCCCACAACAAAAGCGATCACAGCGACCGTCAAAATCAGTCGTCCGATTACCGCGTTCCGTACATTTGCTATCATCTTAGGCCTCCTTAACTGTCCTGGTTGGCTCAGGCCGGCCGAGCAGCCTGCCCAGTCAACGCGCGTTCCAGCATGGTCCACATACGTTGGATCATCGCCGTTTCCGCCCGCGACAATCCACTACGGCGTTTCCCGTGCGCGACCGCATGAATTGTCGCAACAACGAGCTGCGCTGCCTCTTCGGGAACGACGTCAGGGGCAAGCTGCCCCGCAACGGCCGCATCGCTGAGGCAGCGCTCGACGAACTGACGCGATTTACGTTTCAGTCCGTTGAGCCGCTTTTCGCGGGCATGTGACTTTGCGTTCGGTATCAAGTTTTCGGTGAGAAGCAGACGGGAAACCTCCGGATGCTCCCGGATCACCCGGATACGCCGGTCGAGAAAG
>WJJR01000132.1 GCA_014729565.1 Candidatus Zixiibacteriota bacterium
CTTGACCGGTAAGCGTTTCAGGAATTGAACCGGCTGCTCGCGTACGTTGTCAATGGTCAGCGCCGTTCCCAGACTATCGTTGTATCGCTCCTGACTGGTGTTCCCTGAGTCGATGATGCGCGCATCCGGTTCCGCCGGTGTTCCGAGTGCCTGCGGATTGTTCCCCACATAGAGATTCACACCGGTATTCGTGGCGATCGTGAACCGTCCCATCACTTCGTAATTACGCCAGCACCAGGGCGTAATCACCACTGCCATTGCGACAACAATAATAGTCCAACGTCCAAGTTTCACAGGCCGTGCGTTTCGTAATCCCCAAAAGAGCGTGAGGAGTATGATCGGATACAACGCGGTGACGGTGCGTGTTAATGTCGCCAGCCCGAGAGCCAAGCCGCTGAATACGGACAACCACCAGTACGATCGACCGCTTGACGCACGGAGTGCCAGATAAACCGACGCCAGAAACAGTGCTGCAAACGTGAATTCCGAACAGAGCTTGTTCGTGAAGAGAATCTGACTGGGCAAGAGTCCCGTGATCACCGCGGTCCAGCGCGCGTGTCGTTCGTCCCACACGTGACGTGCGATCAAGAAAGTCAAAACGATAATGGCGCCAGACAAACACAGGTTCCACACGTACCCAGCCAATGGCTCGGGGCCGAACACCAGGTACAGTCGCGACAGAACCCAGGGCCAACCCGGCGGCCAGTACGCCGTGAGCAGGCCCTGGCTGCGATAATCACCGGTGTCTGCCCATGTTGACGCTAATTCATGATAGGCCAGCCAATCGGAATGGAGGACCGACGGCAATAGCGCGATCACCATCATGCGGACAGCTATACTGAGGATGATTATGGCGGCGATGAATTGTCGACGTGATAAAGAAGCAAGCCAGTTATCTGCGATGCCCAACCATCGGACGAGCGCGCGCCGCATCAGAAGAACGAGCCCCGGAATGATCGCTGAGATAATCAGGCTTTGCACATAGAGCCATGTTACCGGCTCGACACGGCCATCGGGACTGTATTGAGAGAGTATTTGCCTCCAGAGTGGAAACGCCACTACGGCACTCGCTCCGGCAGACAGCAACAGCAGGGCGAACACATCGGGGAGGTATCGCCTTTTCGGACTAAACCATTTCATGATAGCGGGATATGAAATTGAAACGCCGACGGCAGGCAAGATTTATATCTCCCAAACACTGCGCACCACGTCTCAGATAACTCCTTGTAAAGGGAGTGCTGTGCCCCGCTTGACGAGCCGGAACCTCAAAGTATCTGCCCGAATGTTACTGAATCCGTGGTAATTCGAGTTGAATTTGCTTGCGGAGCGCCGCAATACCGCATAGTTTTTGTCCGAGATTACGTTGAATGCCCACCAACACCCTGACCCGTGATCTCCTCGCACCACTAGTAAGACCCGATTTATCGATCACAATTCACGGCGAATCCGGTGAACTCGGTTGGATCGCCAAAGAGAGTAAGTCACCGTTCAAGGAGGAGATATGCGCAGGTGTACTATCCTGCTGGCGCTGCTGCTGATCACAGCCGGCGCCGGCAATCTCATGGCGGCCGTACCGCAACTGATCAATTTCCAATCATTGGTCACCGACAACCTGGGAGATCCCATACCGAGCGGCACCTATTCGGCGGTGTTTTCGATCTATGATGCCGAGGTCGGCGGTACGCTGCTGTGGACGGAAACCAACAACAGCGTCGACGTTGCCGCCAGCCGCTTCAACGTGTTATTGGGAGCAATCGAGCCATTGCATGATTCGATCTTCGACGGCACCGAGCGGTGGCTCGGAGTCACGTTCGACGGTGAAGTGTTGGATCCGCGAACGCGGCTGGTGTCGGTGGGCTACGCACATCGCATTGCCACCGTCGACGGCGCCAGCGGCGGTGACATTGCCGGTGACGTCGCGATTTCATCCGGTGGTTCTGACGCGACCTTACGCGTCACGCAGAGTACCGCGGGGGCCTGGGCGGCGCGGTTCGAAAACACGTCATTGTCCGCATCGGAACCCACATTTCTCAGTGTGGCCAATGGTAGTGAACCCGCCGTGTGGGGAACGAATCCCTGGGGCGGCCCGGGTATTCGCTCAACGGGTGAGTTCTCCGTCACCAATGTCGCACTGAGCGATCGCTTCGTCGTCAATCCGTTGGGCAACGAAGGCGGCGGCGATGTCTACATGTATCAATCGGATGGGGACATGTCGGTCGAGGTGCTGGCCACCGAAGCGGCAAACTCGTATGGCCAGATCAATTTGTATCGTGAAGGTGTGAACACGGTGTCCATTTCCGGCGGCACGTCTTCCTCAGGCGGAGACATCCATATTTTTGACGATGCCGGAAATCTGAATGTGGAACTCGACGGTGACGCGTCCACCGGGGGCGGACGCATCAAGATTCACAGCGGTCCCGAAGCCACCAACGCCGGGGTCACCTCGGGCTTCATTCAGCTTGGTGAGAACAACGAACCGAATCTCCTTCTGGATTCCGATGAAATACTGGCGCGAGAGAGTGGCGCGGCGACGACGCTTCATCTGCAGGCACAAGGGGGTTCGGTCGGTATCGGTACCGACGGACTCGCTATTCCCAACGGATACATTTTCGCCGTCGACGGCAAATGCATCATGGAAGAAGTGGAGGTCCAGTTGTCGCAGGACTGGCCCGACTACGTCTTTGAGGACGGCTATGACATGCTCAGCCTCGATGAACTGGCCAGGCACGTGAAAGAGAAGAAACACCTGCCGGGCATTCCATCGGCGGCCGAAATGGACGGACAGCGTGTTCCACTCGGTGCGATGCAAACCAAGCTGCTGGAAAAGGTCGAAGAGTTAACCCTCTACATGCTCGCCCTCAAAGGCGACCTGGACAAGGCCAATACCGTCAACGCGGAACTGCGCACTCGCATCGATGAATTGGAAGCCAATCGTCAGTAACAGGAGGCCACACGATGATGAATCAAATACGACCATTCGGTCTGCTCATTGTCCTTGTGCTTCCCTTGACGATGACGGTGATGGCGCCGACAGCCAACGGGCAGACCACACCGGTGATTGAAGAAGACGAATTCATCAATACGGTCATCGGTACATTGGACAAGAAGCGCGGACGAATCGGCGAAACGTTAACGTTCCAGGTAGCATCGCCATCAGCTCCCGATCCCGGTGTGCGTGTGATTGCGAATAACCTGCCTCCCGGCGCCACATTCACCGATCTGGGCGACGGATACGGCGAGTTCAATTGGACTCCGGTCACGGGGCAATCAGGCGCTTATGAGGTTGAGTTTACCGACAACACACCGGGACCGACAGCAATGCCGCCGGCGCAAGCGCTGCCGGTGATCATCGCCGCCTATCCTTTGTCGCACGGATTCTATCGGATCCCGTACGATGATGGCATCACATTCCGCGTGTCGCGCGATCACATTACGCAC
>WJJR01000133.1 GCA_014729565.1 Candidatus Zixiibacteriota bacterium
ATGACAACAAGTTATAGCAATGATTAGAATTCCGTTCCGGTTTTCGGAAACGTAGCATGGCCGTCTCGGTCAAGCGGCACGGGCGAGGCGCCCGTACTACATCGCGTGTTCAATCGGAAGATAGTTCTGACAATCGCTCTAGAGCCATTATCGAACGTACTTTCCGTTTGCCTCTGGGTGCCACGGGCCCACGGGCCCGTGCAGCGAGATTGCGCCAACAATGATGCAACTGCATGAGACAATCACAACCTCGCGTAGGTGCGGCTCTCAGCCGCACCGGCATCAGAACTGTCACCGGCCACTCAATCGCCGCTTCCCATCTCCTCCAACTCCGCAATCACCTCCGCCGGCTCCGCGCGCTTCTTGTAATCGGCATCCACAAAGGCATACCGAATCACGCGGTCCTGATCGATGATATAAGTCACCGCAAGCGGCAGTTCACCTTTATCGTTGCCGTAGTATTCGGTAAGCGAGAAGAAGTTACTGTACGATGTCTTCACCCCCTCAGGCAGGGTGTAGACAATATTGAATTCACGTGCTACTCGGTTGTCGGGATCGCTCAAGACGATGAACGGCAGCTCATGTTTCTCTTTCATCGTCAGAGAATTGTCCGGCCGTTCGGGGCTGATGGCAACCAGTTGCGCGCCGGCATTCTCCACCAACGGTACGGCGTCCTTCCACGCTACCAGCGTGGCATTGCAGTATGGTCACCAGCCGCCACGGTACCACGTGACCACGACCGGGCCGTCGTCGATCAGCGAGGCCAATGCCACGGTATCGCCGGTCGCACTCGGAAGCGCGAACTCCGGAACCGTATCTCCCACATTAAGGGCACGATCCAGAATGCCCGACTCACGCAGCTGATCGATAGCGCCTTCATACAAATCGATGGTCTCCTGGGGGGCCCGTTCCATGAAACTGGATTTACGTGCATCAAGCTTCGGCTGCAGTGGCTCCAGTGGATCAGCCACCGTATCGACCGTCGTCGTATCCGCCGATGCTGTTACCGCCCAGCCGACAACCACCAATACGATTGCACTTGTGATCACACTCCTCAATAACTGGTCCCAACGCATAGTGTCTCCTTTCCGAGATTGAGTCCCGGGCTTAAGGTGTGACAACTGATGCTCGTAGACAACTGTTCCATCTAATACAAAACCGGGCCTCCGCAAAGCGGAAACCCGGTCTCCTGCAAGAAGTTGCCGTTATGGTTTAACGGCTGTGGCCTTTGCCGCGACGCGGCAGGACCGGACATTCGAAATACTCGTCGGTCGACTCGAAATCGTCAAGATCCAAATCCTCGACAGTGCAGGCATCTGAATACTTGTCCGGATCCACATCATTCTTCAGGACATTCTTATGCCAGCGGCCGCCATTGTAATCCATATCGCCCGGCTTCGATTCGGAAATCAGGTTCACGCCGTCTTTGTAGCCATTGGGATTCACATACAACTCATCAAAATTCCCGGCATCCGGGCTGAAGGTTGCCGGCGTCACCACCGATTTGAAATATTCGCAGTCGGCCCAGAGGCTGGGACGTGCATTTGGCCCCTGCGCGTCGCTGGTCACGACAGTAGCGCCGACTAAGAGTAATGCCACCGCCAATCCACTCAGAATAAGTGATGTCTTCCGCATGATTTGACTCCTTCCGTTGAATGATCAATTACAGTTCAGCGCCGACGGTCAGACACCACATCCGGCCGTCTCTGCCGAACACTTCTATTTAAGGAGGTACCCTCCGAATGGGCTGTACATCGCCCACGTATCCTCGTATACGAAGTCTCCCAGTGAGTGAATTTCGCATCTGGCGGGGAATTTCCCTATATTCAAAGATATTCAGGGCGAAATCTGGATGCATGGGGGTTCTCGGAGCAATCGAGTGATGAAGTACAATACCGACCAAGTCATCGCCATTCTCAGCCGGACCCCGGCAACGATCCGCACGTTGCTCTCAGGTCTGGATGACGCATGGATTTACGGGAATCTCGGCGAGGATACATTCTCACCCTACGATGTCGTTGGCCACCTGATCCATGGCGAACGCACCGACTGGATTCCCCGCGCCCAGATCATCCTCGAGCACGGAGAAGACAAATCCTTTGAGCCGTTCGACCGCTTTGCCCAACAGACAGCGAGCGAAAGGCAATCGATCGGTCAACTGCTCGACACCTTCACAGAACTCCGCGCTCAGAATGTCGCAATCCTCAAACAGTTGCCCCTAACCGATAACAACCTGGACAAACGGGGCGTGCATCCGGAGTTTGGGTCTGTCACCTTGCGCGAACTGCTCTCCACCTGGGCGGTGCATGACCTCAATCACATTATGCAGATCGTGCGCACGATGGCGCGGCAGTACGACGACAACGTTGGCCCCTGGCGCAAATACCTGTCCATTCTGAGACGTGAACAGTAAAGACACGCTTCGCAACGGATGACTGACATGACCGACTCTCAACCTACCATCGACCGTCCCACGCTCCTGCGTGAGATCGAAGCGGCCAATCAACGCATTCGTAATCGGTTCAATGATTACGAATATGTCTTCACGACACCACTGCGGCGTTCGGCGCGGTTGGAGTTGCGCCTCGGTTGCGAACGTCTGTTTATCAAGTTCGAGAACATCCAACGCGGCGGGTCATTCAAAATGCGCGGCGCCACCAATGCCGTCGCCTGTGGCCACGACGAAGATCCCAATCGCACGTTTGTCGCCGCCTCGGCGGGCAATCACGGCCTCGGTCTTGCAGTGGCGAGTTACCATTACGGTCACCCCTGCCACATCTTCATGCCCGACAACACGCCGGTCACCAAGAAAGCCACGATCGGATTGTATACGTCAAACATTCATATGGGCGGCGAAAACTACGACGCCACCCAAAAACTGGCAACCGAGTTCGCCGAAGCCAAAGGTCATGCCTACGTTCACGCATTCAACGATCCGCGCGTCATCGCCGGACAGGGCACAATCGGATTGGAACTCGAACAACAATTCCGGGATTCCGACGAAGCGCCCCCCGATTACGTCCTAATCCCGGTCGGCGGCGGCGGGCTGCTCGCCGGATTGGGAACCGTACTGAAAGACCGCTGGCCCGACACCCAAATCATCGCCGTCGAACCCGAACTCATCGCCAGCCTCTCGGCCGCACGCGGCCAGGCACAGCCGGTTCGCATCAAAGGCGAACCGACACTCGCCGACGGTGTCGCCGTCGCCCAGGTCGGCTCGCTCACATTGCCGATCATGAATGAAGTCGTCGACGATATTGTCACGGTATCGGAGAACGCGATTGCAACGGCCATCGTCAAGTTGATTGAAGACGGACGTGTGGTGGTGGAAGGCGCTGGCGCGGTCGGTCTGGCAGCCGTGTCCAAAATGGTGGCCGGTTCACCCGACTTCTACAAGGATAAATCGTTCCTCATCCTGACCAGCGGCGGCAATCTCGACATTTCGGCGTTGTCGAACGCATTGCAACGCGGCCTCGCTCTCGAATCGCGGCGCACACACCTGCAATTCATCGGTCGCGACATCCCCGGCTTCCTCAGCGAAATCACCAAAGCCCTCGCCCAACTCAAACTCAACATCGTCGAGCTGTCACACACCCGCCACAACCAGTACCTCAACTTCGGCTGGACGCGGGTCGATGTCATGGTCGACACCGAAGGCGCCACTCACGCGAAGTGGGCCCTCGACCGCCTCCGCGACCGCGGTTTCGACGTTAATCTTGTCAGCGACCGATAGTGTGTGATACAATCGGTGAATGTCCAATCGTTGGGGCGCACACTGCGACTTCGCTCAGCGCAGGCGGAAGTGTGCCCGCCCACGACCACAGTGCGACTGGGAACGAACCCTTGACGGTTGCGTCGACAACGTGTTCCCTCCCGATCGAGGGGCGCGTTGAAAAACGTCTGTCATTGCTGATGACGTGTTGTTGTCGGGGCGTATTGCATACGCCTGCTGCGCGTAATCCTTACGGAGTTAGGGCGTACTCAGTACGCCCCTACGGATGGTGGGTCTCGATACCTGATATGATCACTTCCTAGGCACTTTCAACACGCCCAAAAGGGAAGGGCTGGGGTGACGGGTATATCGGATTGCGACTTGCTACAACCGAACCGTACGAGTTCCGGTATGCCATCCTAACTGGCTGTATCGATCGCAATATCCGTATCACCCCGATACTCCAGAATATCCCCCGGCTGGCAGGCCAATGTGCGGCAGATGGCATCCAGCGTCGAAAAGCGAATCGCCCGTGCATGGTTTTTCTTTAAGATCGAGAGGTTGGCCATCGTCACACCCACTGACTCCGACAATTCCGTGAGCGACATCTTCCGTTTGGCCAACATCACGTCGAGATTGACAATGATCGGCATGGGCCACCCCTAAATGGTCATGTCCTGCTCAGACTGTAGCTGCGTGCCGTAGTCGAACACATGCGCCACGACCAGCACAATCAACCCGGCAAAAATCACAAACGGGTGGACGTCGAATGGTATATCGATCTTACCTCCCGGGATGTGCAGTTGCGACACATGCAGGCGCGCATAGATGTGCGACATCAATCCGAAGACCGGTCCGGCGGCAATGACGAGATAGCCGATCGTGCGCAATCGTCGCGCGTTGTCGCGGTTGAACGGATGCCCTGTGCGCACGTTGCGCAACAACTCACGCAATTGGTACACGATGATCATGTAACCAATCGATAACAGAAACGGCAGCATCACCCACACACCCTGGTTTCCCATACGGTCCGCGTCGACGACCACACTCCCTTCATAGCCAACCACCGGCAACACATCCGCCCGGCTCGTGGCGGCGTACAACGGCTCCTCGAACGTCACATTGACCGGCAAACGCACGTAGTCGACGCGAAACGACGTAAACGTTGTCGCAATCAACAGCGCCAAACTCACCGCCACAATAACCCAACCGAGATACCAGAGGATCTGAACACTGATCCACGCCGCCTTGATCGCGCTGCTCTGTTTTGGTGTACTCGATTCCGTCATAGTCCCAAACCTCCTTCAGCTCTTTGTCAGGAGTACGACGTTTATCGAAAAATGTTTATTGAATAACAATAAATCCTTGTCGCTTTCCAACAATCCCAGCCAACC
>WJJR01000134.1 GCA_014729565.1 Candidatus Zixiibacteriota bacterium
ATACGGCGCGGATGAAGACGAGTGGGGCGTAATCGGTCTGTTGCATGATTTCGATTACGACCAGTACCCAACCGCCGATGAGCATCCGTACAAGGGCGCCGAGATTCTCCGCTCGAAAGGTGTCGATGAAGACTGGATCCGCACCATTATGTCCCACGCAGACTATACCGGTGTGCCGCGTGAGACCACGCGCGACAAGACGTTGTTCGCCGTTGATGAGTTGTGCGGATTTGTCACAGCGGTGGCGCTGGTGCGACCCGACAAGAGCATCGGCTCGGTCGAAGTGAAATCGGTGAAGAAGAAAATGAAGCAGAAAGCCTTCGCCGCCCAGGTCTCCCGCGACGACATCACCCGGGGCGCTGCCGAGTTAGGCGTCGACCTCGATG
The DNA here is from genome assembly GCA_014729565.1 of Candidatus Zixiibacteriota bacterium. GTDB lineage: Bacteria > Zixibacteria > MSB-5A5 > WJJR01 > WJJR01 > WJJR01. Next base: position 387 of record WJJR01000134.1, read on the forward strand.
AGCATATTGCCTTTGTGATTGAAGCGATGCGGGGTGTGTCCCAGGAATTAGAATTGTAGCATCTGCGTAAGGTCTACACCCAACCCAATCCCCGCACAAGCTGCGCCACCGCGAGACACACACCAATCGCAATCGCCGTCGGCATCAGGCCGGCCAGCGTGGTCCACTTGGCGGATTTGGTTTCCTTGTAGATGGTGTAGATTGTCGTACCGCACGGATAGTGCAACAGCGAGAAGAGCATGACGCAGACGGCGGTCAGCCAGGTCCAGCCGTGTTGGTCGACCAGCAACGACTTGAGCGCCTGCATCGAGTCGAGTTCGGTCATCGCACCGCCGGAGAGATAGCCCATGATCATGATCGGCAACACGATTTCATTCGCCGGCATACCGAGAATGAACGCCATCAGAATGATGCCGTCGAGGCCGATCGCCCGCGCGAAACCATCGATGGCGCCGGTGGCGTGATAGAGCAGCGCCGTATCGCCGACATAAATGTTGGCCAGTACCCACGTGAGCGCACCGGCGGGAGCGGCCACTATCATTGCACGCCACAACACTTTCAACGTACGATCAATCAGCGACCGCACGAGGATACGTCCGAAATTCGGCCGACGAAACGGCGGCAGTTCCAGTGCAAATGATGACGGAATCCCCTTGAGCACCGTTCGAGACAAGACCCACGACACAACCAATGTGACGAATACGCCGATTAACACCAACACCGCCAGGACCGCAGCGGCCACAGTCGTTTGTCCCATCGCCACGGCGCCGCCGATAAACAACGTCGCCATTGCAATCAATGTCGGCCATCGTCCATTGCAGGGGACGAAGTTGTTGGTGAGAATGGCGAGCATTCGTTCGCGCGGTGAATCGATGATGCGTGTCGACACAATACCGGCCGCGTTGCAGCCGAACCCCATCGCCATTGTCAGCGCCTGCTTGCCGTGCGCACCGGCACGCTGAAACAGACGGTCAAGATTGAACGCGACACGCGGGAGATAACCGAGATCTTCAAGAAATGTAAACAGTGGAAAGAAGATTGCCATCGGCGGCAACATGACCGAAACGACCCACGCCAATGCACGATAGACACCCAACACAAAAAAGCCGTGCAGCCAGTCTGGTGAACCGAGCGACTGAAACAGTGTTGTCAGTTGCCCTTCGACCCAGAACAAGCCTTCGGCCAACAGCGCAGACGGCACATTCGCACCGGCAATCGTCATCCACAGGATGACGCTGAGGCTGACAATCATCGACAGCACGCCCCAGAAGCGGCTGGTGGCGATCTTGTCGGCCCAATCGTCCCAACTGAACCGGTGCACAGCGGCGTCCTGCTGGACGACCTGTGACGTAATCGACTCGGCCCGTTCGTAGAGCGACGTCACAAACTGGTCGCTCAACTGCGGATGCGCCCGTTGAGCGGCCGCCGATCGGAGTTGCGCAAATTCCGTTTTGGGATCGGTGGTACTCATGGTTGAGCCGGCTGCGGAATAGACTCCGTTGTGACCGTTGTCCCCAGGTGTTGTTCGATCTTGTTCAGTGTGTCGGTATCGCCTTCGATCAAACGCAGTGCCACCCACCGCGGCGAGAGCTTATCGCCCACAATGCGCGACACTTGCGGCAGCAGGTCCTGTATCTGACATTCCAAATCCTGATCGTACACGATCGGCTTCGGCGATGGTGTCACCTGTCCCGTTGCCACACGATCCACGATCTCCTTGAGTTCCTCAATGCCGCGTCGCGAACGCGCCACTGTGCTGACAACCGGAACACCGAGTTCATCGGCCAGCTTGTCGGCGTCGATCGCCATGCCTTTGCGACGCGCTTCATCGACCAAATTCAACGCCACGACGACCCGGTCAGTCATCTCCGCGACTTGCAAGACCAAATTAAGATTGCGTTCGAGCGCTGTGGCATCGGCGACAACTACAGTCACATCCGGCTGGCCGAAACAGATGAAGTCGCGCGCGACTTCCTCTTCGGTTGACCGTGGGAAGAGGGAATAGGTACCGGGCAGGTCGACCACCATGTAGTCGCGGCCGTCGAAGGTATATGTGCCCTGTGCGCGCAAGACGGTCTTGCCCGGCCAGTTGCCGGTGTGCTGACGCAAACCGGTCAATGCATTAAACACCGACGTCTTGCCGACATTCGGATTCCCCGCCAGTGCAACTGTTCGCGTGGTCGGAACGCCGCTCTGGCTGTACTCTGGCCCGGTTGCGGCAAAGCCGCAACTGTTGCAATCAGAACTCATATGCCGGGATACCTATGCCGCGACCAGCACGTGCTCCGCGTCAGCGCCGCGTAGCGCGATCGTCGCACCACGCACACGGTAGGCGACCGGGTCACCCAACGGGCTGCGGCGCACGACGTCAACGCGTGTGCCGGGGATAAAGCCCAAATCCAGTAGACGCCGCCGCGCCAGTCCTTCGGCGGTCAGTCCAACGACCGAAACGGTCTGTCCCTGATTGGCATTGAGCAGTGTCATATCGTGGTGCCTCCCTGCAGAGGTGGCAATTCGTTATCCTCTCCATCCCGCGACTTTGGTTTCTAACAGATGCGGGAAATCGGTAATGGTACTTCCGGCGATCCGGGCAAACTTCGTGATCACCGATTGTTCACGTTCACTCAAATCCTTGACATACTCCAAAAACTCATGCAGACGCTGCGCAGCCAGCGGTGACAAACCATGTTCGATCTGGCACGCATCCGCCTCCGCCTGATTGGCGGTCATTCCCAATATCTGGCGCAGAAACGTCACGATGTCTTTGTGACGGTGCGCAATGTTCTCCGCGGTCGACATGCCGAGATCAGTCAGTCGAATCAGTCCGCGTGACTTGTGATGGACCAAACCCATCTCCACCATTTTCTGAACCGTCCGCGAGACCGTCGGCATCCGGCAGCCCAGACGCGCGGCCACCTCCGACGTTCGCACACCGTCGGAGTCTTTGCCGAGGTGATAAATCACCTCTAGGTAGTCTTCTTGTATGGCCGTCAGCGTCATAATTACCTCAGGGTAATTACCCTGTGCTAAGTTATATCGGCGTTAAGGTGCTTTTGTTTGAGGAATTCTCACGAGGTCTGACGTCTATTTTTTAAGCTATTGATCAATAATCACTTGCGTAAGAACAAGCGATTGCCTATCTGGTGAAAACTGACAGCGGATTGGAGCTTCGCAGAGACGGCAACAGGCTGACACCGGAGGCCGGGATGATTGGAATCACGCAGATCGACCACATCAATATGCGCGTACGCAATCTCAACGAGTCTATCGACTTCTATGCCAGGCTGTTCGGATTTGAGATGAAAGAGGATCGCCGCGGGGACCAGGAGCCCTGGGCAATTATCGGCCTGAAAGATGTGGCTTACCTCTGCCTTTATGAGCATCCCGGCAAGGACATCCCTCGCGAAGGTCTGACCATCAACCATTTCGGATTGGTTCTCGCCGATTTCGATGAGGCGCTTGCCAAGCTGAAAGAGTATGGCGTACCCATCCTCTATGGCGGTCCGGTCGACTGGCCCAAGTCCCGTTCGATTTACATCACAGATCCGAATGGTCACGAGATCGAATTGGCCGAGTACGTTGGTGGTCGATTGGGATGATCACAGATCGGTAACCGGCAAGTTGCGAAAGCCATGGCTGTCCGCGATATCCTGCTGTTGGGTAATCCCAGACTGAATATCGTCTGCGATCCGATCGAGCGTTCGGAATTGGATGACATCAGGGAGGTCGTGGCTGATCTGCACGACACGCTGATGGACTTCCGCCGGCGTCACGGCGCCGGGCGCGCAATCGCCGCACCACAAATCGATGTGATGAAACGGCTCGTCTACGTGCACATCGACACGCCCACCGTCTTCATCAATCCGGTATTGAGCGACTTCAGCGACGATCAGTTCACGCTGTGGGATGACTGCATGTCGTTTCCCGACCTGCTGGTCAACGTGAGGCGACACCGCTCCTGCCGCATCACCTACCGCGATCTCGATTGGAATGAACAGTCAATGATATTGCAGGATGATCGTTCTGAACTGCTGCAGCACGAGTGCGATCATCTTGACGGCATTCTCGCCGTGGCGCGTGCGATTGACGGGCAGTCGTTTGCGTATCGCAGTCAGCGTCGCGTCATCGATACCCGTTGATCGTCCCGTGTGAGGACATCGATGTTCAAAAGGAACGTGCGAAACGGACGATGAACCGTGGTCGCTTGTTGTCGCGACTGAGGTCTTGTGCGACGTAGAATCCGAGGTAGGGGAGAAATGACTCGCCGGAAATGCCAATGCCCACTGACTTGCCCCACTCATCCCAATCCGATTCGAGATATTCCCACGCACCGTAACGGTCGCCATGCCGTTTGAGTATGCCGACGTCGATGAACGTAGCGACATTCCACCGAGTGTAGAGGATTTCGAGATAACGGATCTGTGGCATGCCGATCCGCAATTCGGCGGAGAACAGCGCGAGGCGATCACCACGCCGATCATCGAAGGGAATGTCATGCAGTCCGCGTACGCCACCGTATCCATTGAGCGATTGAGTGCGTTGACGGGGGATGTTGTCGCGCGTGGTAAAGATGCGTCCGCGAACATCGAGATTGAGCCCGCGCAGCAAGCGATTATACCGACGCACATCAAGCGTTACGGTGCTGTACTCGAAATCTCCCGGTCCGACATCGGCGCCGGCATCAACTTCCACACGCGCATACCAGGCGCTTGACGGACGCGAGGGAAAGAGCCGGGTGTCGTACTCGATACCAATGGTTGCGCCCGCGATTTCGCCTTCATCGATCGGCGGATTGTTGCGCAACGGACGATCATTGTTGAACAACGCGGGAGAGCTCTTGGTCACCAGCGAAGTCGAGTGATCGATGTAAACACCGCCGTCGATGCGCCACGAACTATAGGGACGTGCGATGACACCGAGGTAGCCGCCCGACCGTTCGTAGTAATCGAAGAAGTCGTTATGCGTGATTGTCCCCGCCCACGAATTCTCGGCCCTTGTGTACTGCCAATCATCATTGGTTGTTGTTCTCTTGAATCCGCGAATGTGCAGATCGAAGCGCTTCTCTTTCAGGGGGACGAGCACTTCCAGATCGAACCCGAGGTATCCACGGGTATTGTCACGAAGCGGGGCAATCAGATGCGCGCGCCCGCGCCAATGCTTCTGCGGACCGTCCATGTCACCCCGTTTCACACCGGCATGCAGCGATAGGTAATCGACACGATTTTGGGGACCGATTCCGCCTGATAACTCGATTGGATACGCGTTTTTGCGCTCTGTCTTTACAAACACGATCTCATCGGTGCCGCGATAATGGTCCCGATCCAAAGCGCAGAGACAGGTATAGCGGCGGATGTGTCCCTTGATCGTCGCGTCGCGCGACTGGAACACCTCACCATTGACAATATGGAAGTTCCCCTGGGCCGCAGCCCGTCCGCCGATAATCAGGTCTCCGTTGATAATCCAGGCATTGCCCTCGTAACGGCTCCCGTCACCCAGATCGAGTGACCCCTCCAGGACCACAATGTCACCCGTAACCGATGTATCCTGAGCCAATGAGAGATCGCCGTAGTGCACCGAATACCCATCTTCGGCGAACTGACGCGTCAATTGTTCCGGACTGATTTTAGCCGGTTTGCCAAAGCCGCAAACAGGAGAGGTGAGCAGGCACTGGGTGCCCGTGAGTACTGCCACCCAGAGGATTAAACAGTGTAACGATCGTCTCATTTGTGATGCGGCACATGGGCGTGACATGGCCGATGTCAATTATACGCCCGGAGTCCGATAAGGTTACGTCTCACCGGACATTTTGCCATTCGCCGTCCCTTATTCGGCCATCCGGTTGGCGGTCACGTCGATGGCAATGCCGC
>WJJR01000135.1 GCA_014729565.1 Candidatus Zixiibacteriota bacterium
CACAGACGGCGCACACTTGCGGCGACGCCAGATACACATTGGCATCTTTCGTGCCGGAACGTCCCTCAAAGTTGCGATTGAAGCTGCGGATCGACACGCCCCCCGACGGCGGCGCCTGGCCCATCCCAATGCAGGGTCCGCACGCCGATTCGATAATGCGCGCACCCGCCGCGATCATGTCGGTCAACGATCCCAATTGCGCAACGGCAGTGAACACCTGGCGCGAACCGGGCGTCACGGTCATGCTGACATCGGGATGCACGTGACGGCCGCGCAGGACGGCGCCGGTGACCATCAGATCATAGAGCGAGGAATTCGTACACGAACCCACACACACCTGATCGACTTTCATTCCGGCAATCTCACGTACCGGCACCACCTTGTCGGGCGAATGCGGCTGTGCGATCAATGGTTCGAGTGTCGAGAGGTCGATATTGATCTCTTCATCATAAGTCGCGTCGGGATCGGGCTTGAGTTCCACCCAATGCTGCGCGCGTTCCTGCATTTGCATATAACGGCGCGTGCTCTCATCGGAGGGGAAGATCGACGTGGTTGCGCCGAGTTCGGCGCCCATGTTGGTAATCGTGGCGCGCTCGGGAACGCTCAATGTTTCCACACCGGGGCCGGCATACTCGAGGATACGCCCAACGCCACCTTTGACCGAGATCTGCCGCAGGATCTCCAGAATCACATCCTTGGCGGCCACCCAGTGTCCGAGCTTGCCGGTCAAATTGATCTTCAGCACCTTCGGCATGGTGAGATTGAACGCCCCACCGGCCATCGCCACGGCCACGTCGAGACCACCGGCGCCCATCGCCAGCATGCCGAGACCGCCGTTGGTCGGCGTGTGGGAATCGGAACCGAGAAGGGTCTTGCCGGGAACACCGTAGCGTTCGAGATGCACCTGGTGGCAGATGCCGTTGCCAGGACGGGAGAAGTCGATATTGTAACGCGCGGCGACCGACTGGAGGTACTTGTGATCGTCGGCGTTCTCAAACCCCGCCTGCAGCATGTTGTGGTCGACATACGACACCGATTTGTCGGTCTTCACCGCATCGATGCCCATCGCTTCAAACTGAAGGTAGGCCATCGTGCCGGTCGCATCCTGCGTCAACGTTTGGTCGATTGTAATGGCGATCGGTTGTCCGGCCTCCGGCGTGCCACTGACCAGGTGCGCGTCGATGATTTTCTGAACGAGATTCTTGCCCATCGTGGACCTCACTGAGTTATCGTCTGCGGAGTCTGGTTTCTCCGTGCATTATCTACATACGGTGCTGTCGGCTGAATCCTTGAATTTGCTGTACTCCCTGTTTGGTTTCGCCAAATGTGCGGACAGGAAGGTCCGCACCGCTGATCATTCGTCGAATCCCACCGATCTCGTCAACTTGTCATTTCACCGTCGCGGTCTTGCGACGCCGGCGCGTGGTGCCCGATTTGCGCGCACGCCGTTTCGGCAGACCGAGTTCGTCTCTCAGGAATTGGCCGGTGTACGATCGGTCAATCTCGGCGACCTCCTCCGGCATCCCGGTGGCGATCACCTCACCGCCATCCTCGCCGCCCTCGGGTCCGAGGTCGATGATCCAGTCGGCGGTTTTGATCACGTCCATGTTGTGTTCAATCACCACGACCGTATTGCCCCGGTCAACCAGTTCATTGAGCACCCTCAAGAGCATCTTGATATCTTCGAAGTGCAATCCCGTTGTTGGCTCATCGAGAATGTAGAACGTGTTGCCGGTGGCGACCTTGGACAGCTCGGTGGACAGCTTGACGCGCTGCGCCTCGCCGCCTGACAGCGTTGTCGCCTGCTGCCCGAGATGAATGTAACCCAACCCGACGCCCGATAATGTCATCAGTTTCTTGCGAATGCGCGGGAAGTTGGCAAAGAAATCGAGCGCCTCATCGACGGTCATGTCGAGCACATCGGCAATCGTCTTCCCCTTGAACTGGATTTCCAGTGTCTCGCGGTTGTACCGTTTACCCTTACAGACTTCGCACGGCACGTACACGTCGGGCAAAAAGTGCATCTCGATCTTGATGATGCCATCGCCCTGGCAGGCTTCGCAGCGTCCGCCCTTCACATTAAAGCTGAACCGTCCGGGGCCATAGCCATGCATCTTTGATTCGGGCAATTGGGCGAACAGATCGCGAATGAAGGTGAACACGCCGGTGTATGTCGCCGGATTGGAGCGCGGCGTGCGTCCGATCGGCGACTGGTCGATGTCGATGACTTTGTCGATTTGTTCGAGTCCCTCGATCCCCTTATAGACCAGAGGCGGCGTCTTGGCCTGATAGAAGCTCGTCGCCATGATCCGATAGAGCGTTTCATTCACCAGCGTTGATTTACCGGAGCCCGAGACACCGGTCACGCAGGTGAATACGCCGAGCGGAAACTCAACATCGATCGACTTCAAGTTGTTGCCACCGGCTCCGCGAATGGTAATCGCTTCGCCGTTGGCGATGCGACGGTCGCCCGGCACCGGGATTTGGCGCTTATGGGCGAGATACTTGCCGGTGAGCGATCCGGCAGTTCGCCGGACCTGGCCAGGCGTACCGGCGGCCACCACTTTGCCGCCTTGCTTGCCTGCGCCGGGACCCAAGTCGACTACGTAGTCGGCGGCTTCGATCGTATCGCGGTCATGCTCGACCACCAGAACAGTATTTCCCAGATCCCGTAATCCCGACAGCGTATTCAGCAGCCGCCGATTGTCGCGTTGGTGCAAACCGATTGACGGCTCATCCAAGATGTAGAGCACGCCCACCAGACGCGAGCCGATCTGCGTGGCCAGACGGATCCGCTGTGCCTCGCCACCCGACAGCGTCTGCGCTGAGCGTTCAAGTGTGAGATAATCGAGTCCCACGTCGACAAGGAAGCCCAGACGCTGGTTGAGTTCCTTCATCACCTGCTTGGCGATTTGCAGCTCGCGCTTGTTGAGCTTCATGTCGGAGACGGTCTTGAGCGCTTGCTTGATCGACATCTGGACGACGTTATCGATGGATAATCCGTGAACGCGAACCGCCAGAGCCTCGGGTTTGAGCCGCGCACCTTCACAGGCGGGACAGGGGATGATCCGCATGTACTGTTCGATCCACTGGCGCACGTGGTTCGATTCGGTCTGACGATACCGTCGTTCGAGATTGGGAATGACACCTTCGAATTTGCCGGTGAACTCGCCCTTCCCTTTGCCGTCGCGGTGTTCGTACTTGTAGACAAACTCCTTGCGGCCCGAGCCGAAGAGGATGACCCGCTGCGCCTCCTTGGGCAGATCGCAGAACCGTGTGCGAAAATTGAAATTGAAGTGGTGCGCCACGCCGCGCAGCATGAACCGGTACCAATTGGCCGGATCTTCGCCCCACGGTTCGATTGCGCCCTCGAAAATCGATAGTGCGGGATTGGGCACAATCAACTCCGGGTCGATTTCCATCTTGTTGCCGAGTCCGTCGCAGGTCGAGCACGCGCCATACGGCGAATTGAAGGAAAACATCCGCGGCGAGAGCTCCTCGACCGAGATACCGCAGTCGGGGCAGGCGGCCGATTCGGAAAAGATGTGCTCTTCCCCCCGCTGAATCGACACGCGCGCGGTCCCGCCGGCCAGACGCAGCGCTGTCTCCAGCGAGTCGGCGAGACGTGATTTGATCGACGGTCCGGAGACCAGGCGGTCAACCACTGCCTCAATCGTGTGTTTTTTCTTCTTATCTAATGTAGGCAGTTCATCGAAATCGTGGACGGTGCCATCGATCCGCACCCGAACGAGTCCCTTCTTGCGAATCTGATCGATCACTTCGCGATGCTCGCCTTTGCGACCCTCGATCAGCGGCGCCAAAATGACAAAACGTGTGCCGGCCTCCAATTCGAGCAGGTGATCGACCATTTGTGACACTGTTTGGCGGCGAATCGGCTTGTCGCAGCGGGGACAGTGGGGCACGCCGATGCGGGCGTAGAGAAGTCGAAGGTAGTCATAGATTTCGGTGACCGTCCCGACAGTCGACCGGGGATTTTTCGCGGTCCCGCGTTGCTCGATCGAAATCGCCGGCGAGAGTCCATCAATGAAGTCAACATCGGGCTTCTCCATCAGTCCCAGGAACTGTCGTGCATATGCCGAGAGCGATTCGACATACCGTCGCTGCCCCTCAGCGTACACCGTGTCGAACGCCAGCGACGATTTTCCCGACCCGGATAAGCCTGTGATTACAATCAGCTTATCGCGCGGGACTCTGAGATCGATGTTCTGCAGGTTGTGCTCGCGGGCACCTTTGATGTGTATGTATCCAGCCATAATCCGTCTCGTTTCACACGCCCGAATGGCGCAATCCGTCAAGATACGTTCTACATCCTAGTCGTGCAATCATCCATCACATTATCTGTATCTGACCCGGCTATCGGTTGGGAATAACCGCACCGTCCATTGGTAGATTCCACGTGAACGGACGCACATGCGCCTGAGGAGAAGTGGCGCCGGGGGGATTGGTGGGTGTGGTTGAGATCGAGTTTGGGACGACCCGGATTGCGCGTGGTCATCCCTGGGACCGTGGATGACATTTGTTTGGTGTGTAAGGAGTTCGCTAGTGCTGTCAAACGCTTGGTGTGACGGGGACTTACAGTCAAAAAGCGTTTGACCTCTCTGTTACGTGGGTGTTTTATTGCGACCCTCTTTTTTCACGGTCCGCTCAGCGGGCCTCTCACAGGGTGAAACGACCGGCGTAACGGCAACACAGAACAATCAGGGAGTCAGTCTTGCGACGAGCCAACAGCAGGAATAGAACACGATGGGTGGTCACACTGGCCGTGGTTCTGGCCTGTGCCTGGACCGCTCCGGTGGCCATCGGTGCCGGCTTCTCGTATCAGGGCATCGGCATCAAGGCACGCTCCATGGGTGGAGCATTTCGGGGGATCGCAGATGATTGGAGTGCCGCCAGCCACAATCCGGCGGGACTTGCCTTCCTCAAATCGAGTCAGATCAATCTGTCGCTCGGCCTCTACACCCCGCGAGCCACGTACACTCCGAATGTTCACGAGGTCAGCCAGGATGGCCAGGAAGAATTTGACGTCGGTTTCGGCCGGGCCAACGGTCAGGAGCATTATCCGCTCGATGAGGCGTGGCCGATACCCTCGGTGGGCGGATTCGCATCGCCGGAGAGCTGGAACGGCTGGACGATTGGCGGAGCGATTTTCTGGCCGCACGATGTCAACTACGCCTGGGATCTGTTCCGGGCGCCGACGACCTACAACACCGACTACACGTTTCCGGAAGAAAACTACCGTACCGATCTTGATGTCCTGGACATCCATCCGACGGTGGCGAAGTCCTTCGGCGACAATCTCTCCGTCGGTGTGGGCCTGTCACTGACCAATGGCGATGTTGTCTTCCGTCGCCCGATCTTCATTGAGAATACCCTCGGGACGCCCTACGACATCTATCCGTTCGACCAGTTCATCGGTGACTTCCGGCTCGAGGGGAATGGGTTCGCTATCGGCGCGAACATGGGTGTGATGTGGAAAGCGTCCGACAACGTGTCGGTCGGGTTGAGTGTGAAGACGCCGATCACGATCCCCATTGAGGGCGGGGCGGCGCTGGACATGGCATGGCCCCGCAATCAACACTTCGACGACGACGATGATGTTGTCATCCAGGGAACCGACACCATCCGGACGAAACTGTACTACTCCGGAATTGACAACGCCCTGGTGCAGTCGCAGAACACGCCGCATACCGAAGATCAGTTCAGTTTCGATTTGGACCTGCCGGCAGAATTGGGCGCCGGAATCGGCTGGCGGGCAAGTGACCGGTTGATGCTGGCCTTCGACGCAGTCATGACGTTCTGGTCAGCGGTCGAACGGTGGGACATCACCATGGAGAACGGCACCCTCAACGGTGGCCGTGAGGCCGTAACTGCGGTGGCGGTACCGTTTGCGTGGGATGACCAGTTCCGTCTGGCCGGCGGCTTCGACTATGCCGCCAAGTCCAATCTGATGATCCGCGGAGGCGCGTACTACGAAACCGGCGCGTCGGTCGATTCCACCTTCAGCCCGAATTTCCCGAATGACGGTGACGTCTTTGGTTTGGCGGGGGGATTCTCTTATCTGATTGACGGACACGTCCAATTGGCCCTCGCGCAGGAAATGGCGTTTTACTCGGAGCGAACAATTGAGAGCGTCGCCGGCTCGAACGGAGTGACCGTATTCCCCGGCGAATACTCTCTTAACCGATTTGAGACAATTCTCTCCCTGACGTATCTTTTCTAGTATCGGGAGGCAGTGACTTATGTGGAGACAATTGACAAGCCTTTGTGTGGTCCTCGCATTGATTGTGGGTGCATTAATGTTGGGCTGCAGTGGGCGTGAAAATCCAACCATGACGATTGACCCGCTCGAAACCTCGCCGTTCCGAGGGACGGTCAGCTTCTCGTCATTGGAGTACAATCAGGTCGGCGATCAGCCGACCCGCATCGTCACCGTGAATTGGGCATCGGAGATTCCTCCCAGCCAGAGTCAGGCCCCGTTCCCGGTGCTGTATCTCCTGCATGATTTCGATGGCGACGGGGAGTACTTCGGCCGCTTCAACATGCAGGGTATTTTGGAAGAGATGTTTGAGGCGGGTGAGATCGGACGACTGATGGTCGTGACAGTTGGCGCCAGTAATACCTTCGGCGGTTCGTACTACCGCAATTCTCCCTCCAGCGGGCTCTATGCGGATTTGATCAGTGAGACAATCCAGCTCATTGAGGATGTGCAATTCCCCGGCCGGGTGTATACGACTCAGATCGGTGCATCAGCCCGGGCCATCGGCGGCCACGGGATGGGCGGATACGGCGCCATGCGGTATGCGATGGAAGACAATGAGTACGACTTTTCATCGGTCTCGTCGATGTCCGCTCCGTTGTCTTTTGAGGCCGACTGGGACGGCCAACCGTGGATCAATCGTTGGGTCGATAGTGTCTTCATGGAGAATGGTGTCGTCGATTCCGCAACGTACAAGAGCATGGATCCCACGCGGCCGTATGATCCGTCCAAGGTCTTCACCAACCGCCTGTTTGGGATGTCGGCCGCGTTCTCCCCGCGTGACTTGGATCCCTTTGACAAGGTCGATACCTGCTTCAAGTGTGCCAACATCTTCTGTTCCAGTCTGAAGCCGGTCGCACCGTGCTCGTTGTTTGCTTCTGTGTCGCCGGCGGAATACACTTTCGAATTCCCGCCCGATCCGGATGGCAAGCGTGGCGACACCATCGTTGCTGCGGCGCCGGAACAGCCGGCCAATGTCGGTGTCGATCTACCGGCTTTGTGGACGAAGTCCATCGTGGATTCCATCTGGAACATGTGGCTGGCCAGTGACGCAACGACTTACCTGCAGGAGAATCCATCGGCCCTGAGCGGGATCGAGGTATACGTTGACTGCGGCGTCGACGATGAGTTCGGGTATCTTTATCACAATCGCGACTTCCGGGAGGCATTGAATGCAGCCGGTGCCAACTACATGTATGAGGAGTACAGCGGTACCGCGACGATCCCTGCCGGCCACTCCGACCTCGTGAGTGAACGTCTCCGGCGTGTCATCAAATACCATTCCGACCGCCTGGCACGGCCCGACGGTACGTAGCGCCACCTGATCCTGACGATGACTCTAAGGGCACCGGGACATACCGGTGCCCTTCTTCTTATCGGGGATTCATCAAGTGCTCACGCCCCTTGAAGACGCGCGCAGAGTCAATCGGCAAACCGAGAATGCAACGCGCCACGAGATCGCCGGCAAACGCATGGCCGTCGGCGTCAAACAATTCGAACTGGGTGGGCGGGACCTCGAAGAATTCGGGATGCAAATTGAAATAGTTCAGAACCTCACAGTACTCGATTCCCGACGCCACAGCGGCATATCGGGCGATGCGATGATAGCGATGATGGTAGTGAAAGATGCCGGCCGTGTCGCTCATTCCCTCCGGCGGCCAGGAAATCGGTGAGGACATAACCAGACACCGCGCTCCCTCGGCTTTGGCCACCAGCGCCAACCGTTCGATATTGGCGTTGAACTCGGTCAATCCGACGCGCCAGACCGGTGTGAATGTATTTGTGTCGGGCGGCGGCGGCGGATTCAGGGCGAGGTAGAGGCGTCGCACCCACTGCGCCGCCGCCGACGTCATCGCTGTGTTCTCGACAGCCAACCACCAGGGCGCCGGCATCTCACGGTCCCCATCGGCGACCTGGTTGTGCGCCCGCTGATGGTCTCCCCACGAGAAGTTCAACACGATTACATCGGGTTGCAATCGGGGAATCCAGTCTTCGGCGAGGCGCAGTCCCTGCACAGTCGAGTAATTGGTAACGCCAAGATTGACGACATCCCACAAACGATTGTCCGGATCGAGGCGATTGAGCCGGCGTTCGATGTGCCGGGGGTACTCCCGGCCGTCGGCGACACCGAGACCGAACGTGGTCGAGCCGCCGAGACACACGACGCGCTGACGGTCATCGGACGGCGTGATGCTGAAGTCGGGACCGCGAAATCCATACCGATTGATGTGATAGCGGCCGGTGGCAAAGTACCCACCGCTGATCGTCTGGTCGGGTCGATACCGCCAGAACAACTGCGCGTCTTTGGCGATGTATCGCGGATGCGACCACTCGGGCGCTTCAGGGAACGTCGGATCGGGAGGAAACTCCGGCCAACCGACCAGCCGCGCCATCAGTTCGACCGCCACGAAAGCAACGACAATCACGCCAATGCGACGAATCCAATGCAGCGAGCGCGATGATCTCATGGGAGAATCGTCGACCGGTTCACGCTGTTCTTAACGGAGTGCTTTGCGCGACAACGGGCCTTTCAGGTCCGGATGCACGAACACGCCGTCCTTGCGAATGAGCGTATCGTCGAAGTACAGCTCACCGCCGCCGTATTCCTTGGTTTGAATCAGCACCAGGTCCCAATGGATCGCCGACTTGTTGCCGTTCGGCGCTTCGTCATAGCACTGCCCCGGCGTCAGATGAATCGACCCGAAAATCTTTTCATCGAACAGGGTGTCCTTCATCGGGACGTTGATATTGGGATTGATGCCGATGGCAAACTCGCCGATGTACCGCGCTCCCGGATCGGTATCCAGGATTCGCTTGAGAAGATCGTTGTCACCCCCGCACTCGGCTTCGACGATCTTTCCGTTCTTAAACACGAAACGAATGTTATCGAACAACGTCGACTCATACATCGACGGGGTGTTGTAGGTGATTTCACCATTGATCGAATTGCGGACCGGCGCGGTGTAGACTTCGCCGTCGGGGATGTTGCGATGTCCGTCGCACTTCACCGGCGGAATGTCCTTGATCGAGAACGTCAGATCGGTTCCCGGCGCAACAAGACGCACCCGGTCGGTCCGTTTCATCAGTTTGACCAACGGATCCATGGCCTTCGACATCTTGCGGTAGTCGACATTGCAGACGGAGAAGTAGAAATCCTCGAAGGCATCGCGCGAGGTCTCCGCCAGTTGCGCCATGGCGTGGTTGGGGTAGCGCATCACCACCCACCGCGTGCGTTTGACACGCTGTTCGAGATGAACCGGCTTGTAGAAGTGTTTCTTGTACATGTTGCGCTGCGCGTCCGGGGCATCGGCCAGCGTGTAGGCGTTGTTGGCGCCGCGCACCGAGATGTAACAGTCCATATCCTTCATCAGTTTCAGGTGCATCTTGCCGAACGCCTTAAACTGCTCCTCTGATGCACTCATGACAAACCGGCGCTCGATTTCCTCTTCGTTGTGGTACCAGAACGGAATGCCGCCGGCCTGCGCCACGGCGGCAATGATCTCTTTGGACAAATCGGGACTGTCGTCGCCTTTGGATTCGACCAGCACCTTGTCGCCGGGTTTCACTTCAACGGAGTAATTCACCAATGTGTCGGCCAGTTTGGTCCAGCGTGGGTCTTTCATCAGTCCTCCCGCATTGATCAGCGTTCCCTCGTGTCGTTCGAATCCGGCGGCGAATCGTCATCTGCACCGAATCGGGCAGAATGTACAATATAGGACCGTCACCCCGCGGCACACAACGGGCGGTTGGCGAAATCATGTGGTCGAATCAGGCGTGAATGGATCGTGAGACGCTGTTCTGCTCATCAATGCGGCGCAACGCTTCGAGCAGGAGAGCAGTGGTAGCGGTGGAGATGTTCGTCCCCGGCAAGTCTGTCAACGTTCGGACTTCGAAACGCCCGTCGGACCAGCCGATGAGCTGATAAAAGGCGATCTCAGCAACTCCCACATCCGATTCCGCCCGCATGATGCGCCCGGAGTGAAACCAGAGGGTCGCCGTGTGGTGTTCATTGGTGAAATCGACCCGGACGGTCTTCTGCGCGGTGGAGAGCACCTGGATCAGATCGGCCGTGCCCAGGTCGGCCAGCCGTCCGGTGATAACAACATCGTCGGCATGATCGGATGGCGACGCGGCAGGGACCGTGTGCTCACCGTGACGAGCGTGGCCGAACATCTCCATCAGACGCTTGACCAGCGTATCGGCTGTCGTGGAATCCTCGTGTAAGGTGAGGAGATTCGGGACATCCGACTCCAACTGATTCGCCAACTCGGACGGCGCCACAACCAGGACCGATTCCAACGGAATCCCGAGTGACGCAATGCGTTGCCCCAGATTGCCATCGTCATCGGTCACGTCTTGGGGGATGAAGTAGCAGACGAGATCGGGGCGACGGCGTTTGGTGGAGTCGACCGCGTCATTCAGATTGGAACTGCGCACAACGCGGAGCCCCCGGCCCCGTGCGGCGCGCACAACTGATGCGGCCAGATCGTTCTCGCCGATCAATAGCAGTTCGCCCGCCGGTGTGAACAGGCGTTCACGGACATACCGGGCGCGCATCACGTCAATCACCTGGTCGACGATGGCGGTCTCAAGGCGGAACCCCGGACGCGAACAGAAATTGGTCTTCCAGTCATCCAGGTTGAACTCCGTCAGTGAATCGTTGCCGAGTTCATCCACAAGTGCGCGGCATGTCAACAGGATTTGGGACGCCCGGTGCGGCGGATCATTCAGCAAGGTCGCATTGAGTGTCTGGTCGACTATCACCGCCGCTTGTACCAAGCCGACGCCCTGCAGGAGGGCCGAGGCCGTCTGCATGAGTTCGGCCCGGCTGTCGGAGACCCGTGACTTACCGCTGATAATGTCGAGTGCCAGGGAGGCCATTCGCAGGTGATTGGTTTCGTCGGTGTCGACTCCAAGGCGCTCGGATACCTCACGGATGAGGCGGGTCGCGTCCACGCGCCAGCCCATCGCAGAGCATGTGTCGATGGCCTGATTGGACATCGCCAAGTCGAAGAGATCGAGACATCCGGCCAGTTCCGAGTCGTCCGCGTCACTGTCTGTATCACCGTCCGGAGGATTTGTCGTGAGCGCGGCATGGATCTGGGTGGCGAGCCCAACACGGGGCCGCAGGCGAATCGGCCGGATCGCCCGTTCAACCGCCCGGACTACCTCGCGATCCAGTGGATCCGCGAATGCCACGGTGAGCATATTCTCGTCAGGATCGAACGCTATCGGAACACAGAGGTTGTGTTCTGCGACCGCGCGTGGCAGATGTTCGAACAGTTGCGGGTCGATTGTTCGATTCGTGATGCTAACGCCACGTATGTGCAATTGCTCTGAGAGGGCTTCGACCAATTCGGATTCGTTGATGTCGCCGTTGCTCAGCAGATGCTCGCCGAGCCGGCCACCCCGCAGCGTCTGCTGGTGCAGCGCCTTGGTGATCTGCTCATCGCTGATCTGGCCTTTCTCACGCAGGATTTGATCCAGCCGGCGGTATGCCATATCCGATCTTCACTCCCTTTGCTGAATTGGCGGCAATAGCCTATTCTTTCGTATCGGCGGATTGATGCACAAGGACACTTTCGAGAATGCAGCAAGCGATTGACCCTCGGGCCGCTGTCGTCTATCATCGAGGTCCGTCATGACCGTCATTCGTGGTCAGACGGTAGCACCAGGCTGCCTATGCCACACGTTTCCACCCCAATGACCTCGGCCGAAATGCGGCGAATCTATGTGATGGAGGGACTTGCCCCGGAGGTCGTGGCCGTCACCTTTGCGAAGACATCACGATCGCCTGAAGCGTTCGATCAAATCGCCAGGGAGCTGACCGAAACCACCTCGGCGAAATTCCACGAGAAGTGGGTGGTGGGGTATGGCCACGCTTCGGTTGCCGAGCATGCGATTCTCTCTTTGGCGGTCGAGAACGTGTCGATTCTGGCGGCCAAAGCCATTGAGGACAACCGACTTGCCTCGTACACCGAGAAATCGACCCGCTATCAGGTCTACGACCCCGAACATGTCTACCGTCCGGCACGAATCATGGCGGATCGAGAGATCGGGCCGCGCTACGAAGAGACAATCAAGACACTGCTCAAAACCTATATTTCATGGTCTGACAAAGCGTTAGAACACCTGAAGCGCAAGAGCCCCTGCCCGGAGGGCAAATCCGAGCGGATGTGGCTTGCGCGGCTCCGGGCGCGTGCCTGCGATGCCATACGGTATCTGCTGCCGACCGCGACACTTACCAACCTGGGCTGGACCGTCAACGCCCGCGTGCTGGCCCATGCCATTCGCAAGCTGGGATCATCCGAACTTGAGGAATTTCGGGAGATCGCCGAGGAACTGCGGGAGTCGGCGCGCGCCAAGGTTCCGACCTTGCTGAAATACTGCGACCCCGACCTGGCCCGCGTGCAGAGCGTACGGGCGATCAGTGAAATCGTCGAGAAAGAAGCGCCGACCCAGCCACGCGTTCACGATGAAGTGCCACCCGAGGTGCGGGTCTTGCGCACGGAGCCTACTGTCCTCGATGTGCTGTGCTCCGGGCTGGCCTATTCTGCACAAGCGAATGATTGGGACACGGTTCAAGCGATGGTGAATCGCTGGTCGACCGATCAGAAGATCGACGCCATCCGGAGGGCACTTGCGCACTTGGGGCCACACGATCCATTGCCGCGTGCATTCGAGCATTGCCACTACCTGGTTGAAATCACAATCGATTACGGCGCCTGGCGCGATATCCAACGCCACCGCATGGCCACCCAGACGGCGCAGGAGTTGACCCCCGAATTGGGCATCACCGTCCCGGCTTTGATCGATGAACTGGGACTGCGTCAGGAGTTTGTCGATCTGTCCTCGTTGTCTGCTGAAACGTACGATGCCGTCGCACAGCGCTACCCGGCCGAGGCGGTTTACCCCTTAATGCTCGCCTTCCGCAAGCGCTCCTTGTTCGATTGGAACCTCCGGGAGATTTATCACTTCGTCAAACTCCGCGGATCCTCCAAGGGCCACGATGCTTACCGCCGTGCGGCGATCGATCTGTGGCGCGAGATGCTCACAGTCGAGCCGTGGATGGGTGAAGTGTTGTTCCCATTGGGTGAGGATTTTCAGGCAGGTTAGAGTGACTTGCGTCATCTTGATCCGATTCTCCGATCCGGCCGGAATGTCTGACAATCGCTCCAAGCCGCATAGCGGCGACACAACGTAGCACCGGGCCTGAGGGCGTGTTGAAAAACCATAGGAAGTGATCATATCAGGTACCGAGAACCCCACCATCCGAAGGGGCATACTGAGTACGCCTTCTCTCCGTAAGGGTTGCGCACAGCGGGCGTATGCAATACGCCTCTACAACAACACGTCATCAGCAATGACACACGACCTCTTCAACAGGCCCTTTAGCCCGGAAAAAGCCAACAACTCTCCCGACGATCCCCACCGGACATTTTGACAGGTAACCCGACGCCTGATTTGACTTTAGCATGACTGCCGGTCCATGTTGCGTCGTGCAAGCTCAAGTGGAAACCGCGCCCCGATGCGATTCGTGACAAAATGAACCTGAGTTTGCCAAACGCCTTGTCCGATAATGTGGTACACTGGATGGAGGAATCGTTAATCGGACTTTTATAGAGGAGATTCATCAATGAGTGACACGGCCGGATTGCCAACTCCACCGACCCTCCCGTGGGTCGAAGTGACGAGCCGACTTTGCAAGGGATGCGACTTCTGCGTGCAGGCCTGCCCGCCCGATGTGTTGGGCTTTTCGACGGACATCAACGAGCGCGGCTACCGGTATTCGTATTACAAAGGCGACGGGTGCACCGGATGCGGCATCTGCTTCTACAATTGCCCGGAGCCCGGCGCGATCACCGTGTGGCGCAAACCGAGCGACAAGAAGAACCGCAAGGTCTTATCATAGATATCCGCTTCGCGGCTCGCGCGCGGTGAGCATGGGCGCGATGCCGTCGCAGAAAGGTGGTGGCGGTGAGCAAAGAACTGATCAAAGGAAACGAGGCCATCGTCGTCGGCGCGATTCTGGCCGGCTGCCGGTCGTACTACGGG
>WJJR01000023.1 GCA_014729565.1 Candidatus Zixiibacteriota bacterium
GGCTGGCAGCGTGCAGGAGTGCCTTAGACGGGATACATCCCCACGAGGTGCAGATGCCGCCGGCCTTGGCGCGTTCGATCACGGCGGTTTTGAGTCCCAATTGTGCGGCGCGAATCGCGGCAACATATCCGCCCGGGCCTGCTCCAATCACACACAGATCGTATTTCATAATCACATCCTTTTGTCGTTCAACGTCTCAGGCGCAGTCGCCCAAAAAACCGTGCGCAGGCGGGAATGTCAAGGTGAGCGGTTGTGGGGGAAATACCGCTCGCAGTCAACCCACACTCATCTAATGGGGCAAAATGCCTTTGACCATCGCTTGAAACGATCCGTATAATCGCGACGGCGCTGCTTCGTGAAAAGAACACTGCGTCGTAGCGTGAACCGGGGGTGTAGCTCAGTGGTAGAGCATCTGACTTTTAATCAGGTGGTCGAAGGTTCGATCCCTTCCACCCTCACCATCTTGGCCCCGGGAGATGGCGGGGTTGAGGCCACCAGATCGTGTGTTGTGCGCCCATAGCTCAGTTGGTAGAGCAGCTGACTCTTAATCAGCGGGTCCAAGGTTCGAGCCCTTGTGGGCGCACCAAATCCTTCCAGACAGAACATGCCCAATGTGGCCTCTGAGCGGCTTTCTTAGGTTGGCGTCCGCTATCACACGGGGCTCATGGATCTGTTAAGAAGTCAGTGATGCCATCAAAACGGCTATCGGTGAGACGATCCCTTGAAGGGGCGTGCTGAGCACGCCCTATCCCCCGCAGCGGAAACGCGCTGAGGGCGCATTCAATGCGCCCCTACGAAACCACACAGGCTGCACAAACACACATATTCCAACACTCCCTACCGCCCTGTGATTCGTTGTATCGCCGCTACGCGGTTTTGCCCTCCGTCACGCCCGATTTTCTGTTCCCGTTCGGCGGCTCTTCTCTCTGAAGACGAGATCGGTTCTGGCCCTCCCCCATTGATTCCGGTATACTCCAAGCAGACCGGCCACGGGAGCGACGGGCATCAAGCCGTCAGGGAGAGTAACCGACACAATCCGGAGGGGGACCCGTGATCTCACTGCCGATTGCCGACATCATCCGCGACTCGTTTAAGCTCGCCTGGAAGTACAAGTACCTCTGGCTGTTTGGGCTGTTCGCGGCAGGTGGATCATCATTCAACCTGCCGATCGAAGGGCGGGAGGATTCCGGCCTTGGCGGATATGAGCAGGCCTACGACTGGCTGATGGCGGCGATCGTGCTGATCGTGCTGATCGGTTTGGCCATCGGCTTGATTGTCTTGATCCTGCACGTGATCAGCAAGTCGGCGTTGATCTACAACGTCTACCAGATCGAAACCCACGGCCAACATGGGCTCGGCGCGGGCTGGGACTTCGGACTGAAACGGTTCTGGCAGATGCTGGGGGTGACGCTCCTGCAAATTGTCGTGATGATGGCATTTGTCATCGTGGTGGGAGGATTTGTCGCCATCTGTTTTGTTATCGCGGTCCCATTGGGAATTGTCTCTCTGCTGATCGCCTTGCCGGTCGGTTTCGTCGGGATTCTCACATTGGTCGCGATCTGGATCTACGCCGAGCGGTTTGTCACGCTGGAAACGCGTGGGGTGATTCAGTCGATCGGCGACGGGTGGGAACTGGTGAAGAGGCAGTGGAAGCCGTCGCTGCTGATGTTGCTCGTCAAGATCGCCATCAGCATCGCCCTGGCGATCGGGGTGATGGGTGTCGGCGCAGCGTTGGCGATTCCCGCGATTCCGCTGTGGTTCATCAGTCCGGTGCTGGCGATACTCTACGGCATCATCATTTTGCTCCCGTTTTTCGTGTTGACCGGCGCCTACTTCGGGACGTTCGATTCGGCCGCCTGGACCAAAGCGTTTCTGGTGCTGCGTACGCCGGCATATGCCGCCGCTGCACAGCCGCCAACGTCACCGGAACCACCGCCTGAGTCACCGTCGGATGACGACGATTCCGAGCGCCCGTCGCCGCCGTTGTTCGAATGATCAGCGCCGCCAACGGCTTGTCGCCGTGTACCATCTGCCGATACAAGAAGCAGGGACCCCGATGGTTCTTGACTCCGGTGAAGAGTCCGTATAGCGTTGGCCTCGATTCGCCGGATGCGCAGGTGTGACACATGGACAGTGAGCCTCCCGAGCAGCACTCTTTTGGACGACAGGTAGTCGATGCCGTTCGCCGGATGTTCGTATCCGGCGTTTTGGTCACGGTTCCGATCATCGTCACACTGATTGTCCTCCATTTCCTGTTCAGGCAAGTCGACGGCATCCTCGAGCCGCTGTTGCGGCGAATGCTGGGGTATTCGATCCCCGGCATGGGGCTGATCGCCACGATTCTGCTGATCATGCTGGTCGGGTTGTTGGCGAGGAGCCTGATTGGGACCCGCTTGTTTTCGCTGGGCGAGTTGTTGTTTGTGCGCACACCGCTGGTGCGAGCGATCTATGCGGCGGCCAAACAACTGGTCGAGGCGGTGGCGCTGCCGAAGCGGACTGTGTTCAACCGCGCGGTGCTGATTGAGCACCCGCGGAAGGGGATGTACGCCATTGGCTTCGCCGCGGCGCGCACATCGATTAAGAGCGGCCCGGTCACGGGCGAATTGATTGCCGTCTTTGTCCCGTCGACGCCGACGCCGGTGACCGGTTTTGTGGTGATGGTTCCGGTGAACGAAGTGTATGAGTTGACAACATCGAATGAAGATATCATCAAGGCCCTCGTGTCCGGTGGGATCGCGACGCCACCGGAGCTGACGCGTGCCGAGGGGCCGCCCACTACGATTGCGGAGGCAGAGGCCTCATGAGACTGGCTGCACTGTTGGAGCCGACCATGGTGTCGGCCGATTTGAAGGGCGATTCCAAGAACGCCGCCATCAATGAACTGATGGACCTGGTCATCAGGCAATACCCCGACTTGGACCGGGCCGGAATCCTCAGTTCGATCGCGGAACGTGAAGAAATCGAAAACACGTCGTTCGGACGGTGCTTCGCCTTCCCCCACGCGCGCACCGATCTGGTGTCCGATATGCACATCGCGATGGGTGTGTCGAAAAAGGGCATCAAGGCGCCGACGCCCGATCAAAAACCGCTGCATGTAATTTGTCTGTTGCTCACGCCGCGCAACATCGCCCAGCTCTATCTGCAAACACTCTCGGGGCTCGCGGCTTTGGCCCGCGATGAACGCAACCTGCCCAGACTGATGGGCGCCGATTCACCGGAAGAGGTGATCCGAGCGGTGTGGGATACAGGCATCACGATTCGCAAACACTTAACGGTGCGCGACATCATGCATCGCGACGTCGTTTCGGCCAATCCCGACGAATCGCTGAAAGATGCCGCCAACAAGTTTTACCGCTACAAAGTCTCCGGCATGCCGGTGATCGACAACGACGGCAAACCGATCGGGATCATTTCCGAACGGCATCTGATTCAAGCTGCACTCCCCAATTACGAATCCCTGATCCAGAACATGGCCCTCGCCCCGGATGTGGAGCCGTTTGACGAGCTGCTGCGCCACGAGGACGAAATCAAAGTCCGCGACATCATGACAATGCGTGTCTTCACCACCACCGAGGACACGCCGATTGTCGAAGCGGCCGCCCAGATGCTCTTCCGCAAAATCCGCCGCGTGCCGGTGGTCGACAGTTACGGAAGCATGGTTGGGATTATTCTGCGCCGGGATATTGTGAGTAAGGTGATTCGGGGGTAGGGGAGTACCGTTGATCAATACCACCGCCGTCCACTCCTCGTTCTAGTCAGATAAGTCGAATCTCAATCACAATGTCGAGCAGTTCGGGCGTGGCGGAGAGCCGCCGATCCCCTACCGTCGCCGCATGGCGAGCCTCCTCGCCGGGCTAGGGTCTGTAGTTCGAATGTAGGGACAGTACAATGCCGTATGATCCGTCTAAGCATCATCGACGGTCGATTCGCTTGAAAGGATTCGACTATTCTCAAAGAGGGGCATACTTCGTCACGATTTGTGTAC
>WJJR01000136.1 GCA_014729565.1 Candidatus Zixiibacteriota bacterium
ATTTAAGAATGATGCCCCGGTCTTTTTGGGGACAATCGCGCAGAGCAGTTTCTTGGCAGTTTCTTGATGAACTGACCGCCCGAGACGAAAACCAGAGTGACGACTAGTGCTCTGGCCAACCTTGGGTTTAGCGTGGGTGCCAGTGCTTACGCACAGATGGTCGCAAGAAGCCGACAAAGTTCGAGGGTGTCACACAACTTGGCGCCCAGGCGTCGTAATTTGCCTGGCGCTGTACCCATGCCAGACTTCGTTGCTGTGTAGCTCATTTCACACTTCGATTGCGACGATTGAAAGCACAACACCACTACGTGCCATCAATTGAGCGGACACCATTGACAGATCTTCTGGCGCGCGACATTACGTCTGATCGCCAATGGTCTCTCTTGTCCATAGAGATGTGCGAGCAGAATTCGTTCGTTGAAGCGAATGAGGTTGCGCTCCAGGGATGGTGCGGCGCTCTCAGCGCAACTCCCGTACTGCAAAGTAGTTGTTTTCTGTTAAGTCGCTTGACGTCGCGGCGATGCAGGGGATACTAACCCGAGTTCCTTGAGATGATGCGGTTAGTCGCCGTGGCGCGGCGCCCTCGAGAATGCTTCAGCGAAAAGTCAGGACAATGTTGCAAGCTGCAATAGGCAGACAGGAGAATACTGCGATGAAGAGTCGTATCGTTTGGTTAGCGGTCGTTATGGTTGGCCTGATGCACTCGCCATTACTGGCGAGCAGGTTGCCATCTTGGCTGGATCCCAACACCGAAGTTCTGACCGCGGGGCCACAGTCGGCCCCGATGTCCGTCAGTGCCATGTGGCTCGATAACAACAGTGACACGGTTGTGGTCGAAGGCGACAAGGTCACTTTCGGTGCAGGGTCTTGGACTGAGAGTATGTGGGATTTGACTTGGACCTCGATCGTTCTCGACCGGGATCCGTTTGTCAGCTTTGTCGGAGGATTTACGAACACCACCGGTTCTAGCCAGGACTTCGTCTTTGGCATCACCACCCCCATCTCTCCCGCGTTAACCTCTACGCTGTACGGCGGATCGACGATCGTAACATTTGGCGATGGCAACAACGATGGCTTGGGTGGCCTCGCCAATGATACCTCGGTCAACCCCGCCTACTCCGGTACCATTGACGGCACCGGTGTGCTAAGCATGCTGACTTCCCTCAGCCTGACTCCAACATTTGCTGGGGATGCGTCACAGTTTGCAACTGAGACTCAAGGGCTTCCTGGGCCAAACATCGGGGGACCTGCAGCAAACAGCTCAATCGGCATCCTCCACAGGTTCAACCTATCAGCCGGGGACCAGGGAACGTTTAACAGCACTTTCCATGTGGTCCCGGAACCGGCGGTAGTCTCGCTGCTGCTCAGCGGCGCAGTTTGCGGCCTCCTGCTGTGGCGTCGACGCCGAAAGGTGAATGGTTGAGCGCGATTCTGCGACTCGCGCTCGGTCATTTGGGGGCGCCAGAGTTTCGTGTTGTGATGTGAGTTAGAATCCTGTAGTGACGCTTGACTCTCAGTCTGGGCCGTTCGAGCGTTACGGATTGCTGTTAAAGTCTGGTCGGTCGATTTCTAGACGAGCGGCAGATGAGAGTTTAACAGGTGGCGGGCTTCCAGCTTGTCTCTTCCGACGATTTCGCAAGCTAAAAGCTTACGCCACGGTACGCAAGCAACTGCCGCTCGCCCTGATCCCGGCGGCAAGAGGTTGCCTAATCAATCGGCTCGAGCATGAAGTCATCGACTTCGACCGAAGCACCCTGTTGAAGGAAATCAACTGACACGAGTAGCCGCGTCTCTCCGCGTCGTTTGAGAACGTGTCCTTCTAGTCCAAAGAGCGGCCCCGCCGAAACACGCACGGGTCTTCCGGGTTCGAGACGCCGCTCCGGCGTCACTATGGCTTCTGTGCCTGTCAGGTGATGGATCCGGGCCAGGTCCGCAAAGAGCCGTCCTGGTTCCGGAACGGTGAGCACTCGCGACACGTGGCTGGTCGTCAAGCTCCATACGCGCTGCTCGTCATTGCCGAAAAGAAAGAAATAGCCGGGAAACAGCGGCGCATGCACGCTGTATCGGTACCCTCGGCTGTACTTCATCTGCTTGATCAGCGGCAAGAAGAAAGGGACGCCACATTGCACAGCTCTCCGCGCAAGGGCCTTTTCATGCCGTGCCTTTGTATAGAGGACCCACAAGTGCTGCTCGGAGTATGCGTTCCCGTTTCCATCATCTCCAAATTGAACATCCCCACTGTTGAACAGGTCTTCTGGATAAACGGATATGTCCTGGCGAGTAGCTACCATATGCGTGCGATTCCCTTGCCTTCTAGATGTCAATCATTGGCCTTACGAAAGGCTTTCATGGTAGGCTGCCGAGGGCATCTGGAAAAGACTCAAGTTGCAAGCAATTGTTGGCGTTGCGTGTCCGCAGAATGAGCATTTTGCTAGCGGATTTTCCCGGCGCGTTAGGCCGGATCGGAATCGCCTCGGCACGTGTCGTCACGGGGAATTGGAAGATCAAACCGAAAGCTACTGAAGGAGAATCGGGCTGGTACCCGCAGTTACATTCATACCAGTTCGGCTCGCCATGCGCGAAGCTATGGGAAGACGATGCTCCATGGTTCCCCGCAGCGTACGATCGCATCGCTGGGGCGCCTGACGGACTCGTTCAAACGTTAACGCAACTCAATTCCCGAGGGAGACCTGAGCGGCGAGGGGGGAAAACCGTGATCGCTCGTCGGGGCCGCGGGCCTAACGGTCGCGTGACAAGCGTCGCTGCCGGGCACTGCAGAGG
>WJJR01000137.1 GCA_014729565.1 Candidatus Zixiibacteriota bacterium
CGAGGGGCCGATACCGTGAAACCGCTCGCGTGTCCGCGCCTGCCAGCCGAATTCGCCAATCAGGCCAAACGGTCCATTCCCCCAACGCTCTCCGCCAAGGACGACTGAGCTGAAGCGGTACATGTTGGTCGAATAGCTGCCCTTCAGCCCGAAGCCGACACCCTCGGCGAATAAATCGCCTTTGCGTAACGCGACTCCACCGATGAAGCCCTTGGTGGAACTGTAACCGGCCACCGGCCGAATCCCCTCGAGTTCGAACGTTGACAGGATTCGCTCGATCTCCGGAAGCAGCTCCTCGTTCTCGATGACGTAAACGGGAATGGCTACTAGCCCCGCAACGACATGAAACGGGGCCTGCAACACGATCGACGGTAAGGCCAGAATGTACTCAATCGCCGAACGGTCGTGTTGGACTTCAGGATACGATACCGTGTCGGCCACCTCAGTGCTGTCCGCCGCCATTACCGAACCGAAGCCGACAAAGAGCACCACAGTGCTCGCGATTATGATTCGAACGAGTACCGTCATTCGCCGAGACAACCGACTAGGATTGTTTTATTTCGATCGGTAACACTGTGTCTGAACGCTTGTTCGGAGTGGTTACCCGTTGCGCCTGACCCATACGAGTTGCGAACTCTATTTAAACGCCTTCAAAAGATCGGAATAGACGCCCTTCAACTCGGCTGAGGCTTTGTCGAGTTCCTGCACTTTGTCCGCCAACCGTCTTAGCAAGACGCGCTTCTCGATGCCGTTGCGGATGATGAGCTTGAGGTCTTCATTCTCCCACGGCTTTTCGATGTACTGGTACAAACCGACGTCGTTAATCGCTTTGATCGCATTCTCCTTATCGGCGTAGCCGGTGAGCAGAATGCGCGTCGCCTGTGGCTGTATCTCTTTTAATTGGAGCAGCAGTTCGATCCCATTGATGTCCGGCATCAGGTAATCGGAGATGATGACATCGACCGGACGGTCCTTGAGTGTCTCGAGGGCTTCCTGTGGGGAATTGAATGACAGGATTTCGTAATCGGTTTCCAGCGACAGGAAGTTCTTAATGCTCTGGGTGACCATCGGTTCATCATCGACGATCGCCACCACGAATGATCCATTTTCGCTCATGCCATTCTCTCAGTCCCGGCGGGATGACGACCCGCAAGTAAGCGGCGAAGGTAGCGGTCTGTGCGGGGGGAGTCAATAGAGGGGTGGAACACAGCACTGTCCGGCCTGGTCAAGCCGAAGCGGTAGGATCTTCATAAGAGGTCGGATCGGCCATAATGAAGATCCCGGCCCGCGCATTTGTGACGAGAACAAGATTGGTGCGTCGGAAGAACCCATTTCCGAGGCACGGAGAAGACGCGCGCTGTGCTATCAACGCGGGTCCGGTGACCTCACGATCATCGAATTCTACTGTGCAGTCAGCGGTGACGGCCGAGAGGGTCGAGTGATCTGCGAATCGGATGTCTGTCGATGCAGAGGGTGCCAACCGCAAGTGCCTGGCAAGGCTCAGGGGCAGAAACAGGAACCCATCAAAGCCAGTGTCGACGACCAGGGCTTCTCGTGTGCGAACTCCCGTAGGTCCCCGCAAAGGTAAGGCGATCTTAGGTAATCCCTGATCAAAACTCCCAATGATCTGTGTCATTGCATAGGGATGTCAGTTGAAATGCCCCCGGAAAGCCGACCCGAATCAGGTGTATAGTCCCTTGCGGGTATTCCACCCGCGCAGCATCAATCGCGTCTTCTGGTAAGTCGGCAAGGGCATAGCCCTCTGATTCAATTTCAATTGCGACATACTGGCCGATGTGATTCGGCTCAAGTTTGGCCTTGAGTTTATCCTCGTAGATCTCGTGAGCTCTACGAGATGTTTCCGTGGGATTCATGTGAATCAACCTCCATCACGTACAATTCTCAACGTTATACGCACGGAAACCGTCATTTGAATGGCATTCCCGTTTTAGTCATAACCTCTCCCCTACACCGCCTCAATCAACAACAGATTCACATCATCCGGCAGCTTGCGCTCGCCGATGCCGCGCGACTCTGCCAGGCGATCGAGCAAGTCGTTGCCGTCGAGGTGACGAATGTCTTCGATGGTTCGGACGATTTCGGTCGGATCGACCGATTCGGAGTGGTCGACATCGGTGTCGAGAAGACCGTCGGTATACAGGAGAATACGGTCACCGGAGGTAAACGGGCGGCTCACCTTCTCGGGTCGGCGATAGATCGCCGAATCAAACGCTCCCAGCGGCAACCCATTTAAGACCCACTGTTCGACCGGACGTGCCGGATCGCGCGAGAAGAGGATCGGATGCGGCCCGCCGGCCGACGCTGCGACCAGCTCCCGCGCCTCTGCATCGGCACGCACCACAAACGCGGTCACGAAGTGCGTGGTCGGCAACAGGTAGTGCAGACGCTCGTTCATGTCGCACAGCATACCGTCACAGCCGTCATCACGCTGCCTGATATCGGTAAACAGCACCTTCACCAGCATGGTCCCCAACGCCGCCGCGGCGCCATGCCCGGCCACGTCGGCCATGATCGCATGGAACCGTCCCGGATGCGCAAAGGCGACGTCGTAGAAATCGCCGCCCAGTTGCCCGGTGGGATAGTATCGCGAGAAAAAACGATAATGAGGGTCGGTCAAATCGCTCTGCGGCAGGATCGACCGCTGGACCTCTTCGGCCAGACGCAACTCCGCCTCCAGGCCTTCGGCGGTTCTCCGAAACGTGTCACGGTCGTGGAGGGCGCGGTCGAGTTCATGCAACCGTTCACTGAGCGCCTGCTCCAGCGACTTGTGGCCAATCGCATTGCGCACCACCAGGCGCAGGTAATCGTTGTCCCACGGCTTCTCCAGGTACTGATAGAGGTGCACATCATTGATCGCCTTAATGGCGTTCTCTTTGTCGGCGTACCCGGTCAGGAGTATGGACGGGACATTGGGGGACACATCCTTCAACGCTTTAAGAAATTCCAAACCGTCCATTTCCGGCATCAGGAAGTCGCTGATCACGCAATCGACGCGTTCACGGCGTGCCGTTTCCAACGCTTCCCGAGGCGACGCAAACGTCAGCACCCGATACTCCGACTCCAATTCGAACAGATTGGCAATTGAACGAAGAACCATGTCTTCGTCATCGACCACCATCAATGTCGGTGTGGTCGCGGTGCTGGTGTCGGCGCTTGTCATGACAAATCTAACGGATGCATTCACCCGGTTGGATTGGTGGTTTGACCGGTGCGATCGGTGAGAACACGACGGATGCGACGGACCAGTGTCCGGAAAAACGACTGCACAATATCGGTGTGGTCGGCGAGCAGATCGTAAAAATCCTCCTGCGTAATCTTGAGCGCGTGGGTATTCTCCGTCGCCCTGGCCGCGAACACGCGCGGTTCCCCGTCGAACAGCGCCCACACCCCGATGTCATCACCGGGACCGACCGTGAGTTCCGTCTGATTGCTCCGGTTCAGTTCAACGTGGCCTGCCAGAATCAAATAGCAGGCATCGGGAATTTCACCCTCATGGAAGAGCGAATCGCCGGCATCAAACTCGACTTCCTCGGCAATCGCCGCCAGATGAGCCAATCCTTCCGTGGAGACTTCGGCAAAAATTTCGTTCTTCTGCAGGGTGAGCACGCGCTCAATCGTCGACAGCATTCTTGCGCTCTCTCCTTTGTCCAACCCGGCTACTCCGGCGGGGTCGATTCAATCCGCTGCCGCAAGTTGTACAACGTTTCAACGGTCAGCGGTCGTTTGCGTTTCCGATCGGGGTCGGGGTCACGTTCAAACAGCCGAAACAGTTTCCGTTCCTGCAATGCCCACACGGTGTACAGCGCACAGGCGGCCAGCCAATCGTCGTCGGTTCCTGCCTGATGCTCCAAATCATCCGGCCACCGCGGGGCCGTATCGCCAAACGTCCTCAGCATACTGCTGATCTGAT
Organism: Candidatus Zixiibacteriota bacterium; assembly: GCA_014729565.1. Taxonomy (GTDB): domain Bacteria; phylum Zixibacteria; class MSB-5A5; order WJJR01; family WJJR01; genus WJJR01. The sequence continues at coordinate 3,932 of WJJR01000137.1, forward strand.
CGAACGACGGGCGTTCTTCAATCAAACCCAACACCCACTGTTTATGCGGCGGCTTCAGTACGTTGTCGAGATACTCGACCGCGTTGGCCCGAATACGCGCATTCGGTGAGTATAGCGCCTGACAGGCCGCGTATAACTCCGCCGGCGGATGCGTCATGGCCAGCAACCGGAACAGACGATCGAGTGTCTTGTGGGACTTCTCATGGAGCGTCTTGCGCAGCAGCGCCGCTTCGGTGTTGTCGGCAACGTCAAGCACCCACCCCTGGTAACGGTACGCCTTACGTACTTCCTCGTCCAGACGCTCGGCGATCCGATGGTGGTCAAAATTCAGTTCCTGATACTTGGCGCGCAATCGTCCCAGGGAACGCAGCGACGCGAAGCGAACGCGCGCATCGACGTCATCGAGACCGCTCACCAGAATATCGACTGATCGTTGGGACGGAATACGCTCCAGCACACGCGGCAAATACTGCCGGATGGAAAACGCGGTGTCCGGATCGCGGAAGTAATCCTCGATCGTTCCCAGGGCCGACTCACCGTATCCCGCCAGTGCGTCGCGAACTTTGTATCGCAGTCGCCGGTCGTCCAGGCTGCGAATTAACGGCTCCACCAATTCGCGCGACCGCAACCGACCGGCCGATTCGATGGCGTTGCCGCGAATCTCGGGATCGTTGCTGTCCAGGAAGCGTCGCGTGTACGAGTGCGCCAATTCATCATCGGGCAACACACGCAACAGCGAGGCGAGCATCCGGTTCATGGCGTGACGGTCCTGCCCGCCCCCGGAATCTTCAAGAAAGTGTTCCAGCGTTTCGGCATCAACAATGTCGGCGCCGATATTGCCGCCGGACCGTAACGCACACATCACCGCGCCCAGCCGCACCAGCGGACGGTCATCGGCCAGAAACGGTCCCAGTTCGACCGGCGACAACGTGTCCTTTCGCCTGCAACGGATTCGCAACACGCGTTCGACAATCTCCACGTTTGGAGATTCTAACAGGTCTTTCAAGCGCTCCCCAACCTCCGGGGCATCCTGCTCGGCCAGACGATCTAACGCCGCCTTCGCGATATCGATATCGGGATCGTGGGCAAACGTTACCAGCGGATCGATCAGTTTCGGCGACTTGATCCCCTCCACCAGATCGAGCAGGCGACGCGCCGCTGAGCCCTTTGCCGTACGCAGTGATTCGGCCAGCGCATCGACCGCCGATGGATCAGTTGGCGAGATGATCAGTGTGTCCTCGTCGAGCTTCCGCCCCATGAGTGAATCGCGAAAGGCCGCGGTGTACTCCTTGCGCGTCAGAACGGCCACACCGATCCAAACGACCGCCAAACCCATCAGCACATACGAGAGGATCGTGTAATGGAATCCCAGCAACGTCGTCACCAGGAGGACCAGAAGAGCGGCAATGCCCTTCGAAAACCGATCGGTGAAAACATCAATGAACGTCTTCGTCTTATTCTTTACACCGATCGGAATCGGCAGGAAGAGAAGTTCGAGGGACGCTTTGTGAATGGTATACCGGAATGTGCCGTCGGCGATCTTCACAAGCACGCCGGTCAACAGCATTGGAATGAGAACAAACAACCCGGATCCCAAAAACAACGCCACCGGCAACACCGCCATCGCGACCCCGATGCCAAACCGACGCACCACACGCGCCGTTAAGAAGAATTGTGTGAGAAAAGCGGCCCACCCCAGCCAGGTGAAGAACTGGCCGAAAAACGCGGTCTTGGCATCTTTGTCGGGAATGTGTTCCTCAACGACAAATGAGAATTGGTTGTCGACAACGGTTGAGATAACGATGCTCAACGCGATGATCGCCATCACCAATTTGAGGTACTTCGATTCCCAGATGAGCTTGAATCCGCCTTCGGTCTTCTCTGCCGAGGAATCCTTAAATCGCCGGGCGCGTTCCGCCTCGCGGATGGTCTCCCGTTCGGCCGTCCCCAGCCGCCAGGCCAGTCCAATGCAGGTGAGCAGCATGACGCCAGAGAGAAGCAGCATATTCTCCGTGCCCAACGCCGTGGCGGTGAATTGTGTGATGTAGCCACCGAGGATACCGCCCAGCGTCGCGCCAACTCCCAGAATCGGAAACAATCGCTTCGCCTGGCGAGGATCGTAGACATAGTTCGCCAGCATCCAAAACTGGGCGGTGGCCAGAATCCCATAAACGGCAACCCAGACATAGAGCACATAGGCCAACGGACTCCAGCCGATCAGGGAGAGAAAACGGAAGATCAGGAGGTTGGCGATGATGATCACCATCGTCCAGATCAGCAGACGATGGACTTTGACCCGATGGGCAAATCGTTGATAGATCGTGGCGATGGTCCCGGCAATCGCCGCAATCAGGAGATAGACATACGGAAGATTGGCCGCCCCGAACTTCTGCAGGAATAAAGACTGCCGGACCGACTTGACGATCACCAGAACCGCAATCACGGTGAGGATGTAGGTGAACATCGCCAGGGTGCGGGACCACTCACCCTCACGAATATCTACCAGCTGGCGCCACAGACGTGTCACGGACGACTCCTCAGCCCTTCGGATGCCCCGAAAAAGGACTCCCAGAATACACCTTACCCTCACAAATATCAATGAGACCGTGGCATCCAACCGCCGGCATCGCTTTCTTCCGTCCGGCAACGCGCGCCGCCGCACAGCGGGGACAGCACCGCCCCCGGCATGCAGATATGACCAGGAGTCCCACCATAATTCGATTCCCTTTCAACGCGTTACTCGTGGCCATGACTATCTGGGTCGTGGTCTCGGGGCAGACGGAGCTGGGACATGCCGGGGAACTGGTTCCGCGAGACCTGAGTGACGGTGAGACAGCCGCGGTCTTTGCCTCTTCAGCATCCGCCTATGTCCTGGGACGGATTTTGGCTCATGAGGTCGATCTCGATTCTGCCCTCGTCATCCCTGAACCACCAGCGATCGACCGATGGTTCCGAAACCATCTGCATGGTTCGGAACGTCCCAGAACCAATTTCCTCGACAACAATTTCGGGTCGGCGATCTCCCCGATCACGGCGCTTGTGATCATGAGTGCAATCGACATCGACCGTGAGGAGTTCGCGCACGATATCCCGATGTTCCTGGCGGGTGTCGTCGCCACCAAAGGGCTCACCGACCTGACCAAGGGCCTTGTCGGACGGACCCGTCCCTGCTGCCGAGCGATCAACATCGATGAGTATCAGGATCCCAAGAGCCACGAGGGGCACAGCCACTCGTTCTTTTCCGGCCATGCTTCATCGGTCTTCTTCACCAGCACCTTTCTCAACCGGCGGTTGCGACGGCACATGCGGCAGGAGTGGACGACCGACGAGTATCGCATCGGCCGCGTCCTCTCGCCGATCATCACATTCAGTTGGGCGACCTTCGTGGGAATGTCGCGCGTGCACGCCGACCGGCACTACTTCACCGACGTTGCCGCCGGCGCGCTGGCAGGAGCGGTGATGGGTGAGCTGTTTTATCGGCTGGCATATGAGTCAAGAGATTCAGACGGTGGCAGGTCATCGGCACCGATGTTTATGATTCGCATTCCGCTGCCGTAGGGAATCGTATAGGCTGCATCAGCAAGGACAGACACGCAGAGAGTGTCCCACAAGTTGAGGGTGTTAACACGCATCGGTGCACTTCACGGTTTGTCCTCTCACACTCACAGCCCGCTTTCAGCGGGCTTATTGCATTTTAACACCCGGCTTCAGGGCGTGTTGAAAAACCCATCGGTTTATCGCGTAGATCCGGCTCTAAGCCGGACCGGTGCGGCTAAGAGCGGCACCGACGCGAGGTTATGATTGTCTCATTCAGTGGAATCGTCTGATCTGGAGTCAACACACGACTTCTTCAACAGGCCCTTGAGCCGGGTTGAACGCGACCACAACACAATACCTTCCAAACCATTTCAACGGTTCTGTAACCTCCGGTGATGAACCCACCCTAACCAGTCACCGACATAGTCGGTGACTGGTTAGGGTGGGGCACCTCGCAAAACGTATGGGTGCACCCGCCCGCTCTACGACAGAACGTGTACCACCATCCACCCCACCAACAAGCCGCGCGCTGTCCACAGAACTGTGCGGACCCAATTGGTTGCGACCAACAGTTTTACGGTGCCCGGATCACCGTCGCGCGACAGCCGATTGTGCAAGGGTACTTGAACGGCGAATGTCGATATCCAGATAAGTGCGAGGAGAATTGCGGCAATCCAGAGAGTCAGTGAGGAAATGGCCGGAGGCGTCCACCAGATTAACAAGCCCGCAGATATGGCTTCAACAAACATCAACGGCACCACCACCCATGATGTCCGTCGCATGTGCACGGCGTGATACTCGATGAACCCCGCGCGATCGACAGTCGCAAACATCGGATAGTGCACCAACTGCACAAACCAAATCACGCCGACCATCGACAGGGTGGCAAACACATGAGCGAAAAGTACAGTCCGCATGGCCGTTACCGCTACTTAGTTGTTGCCTAACGTCTCAACTGCCCAACCAGTCCACTGATCAACTGATCTGCCGATCTGCTGATCAACTCTCCGCAGTACGTCATCCCCGCCCGCATTTGGGCGGAGCCGAAATGCGAGAGCGGGGATCCAGCGTCTTTACACCACTGAAAGCACTGGATTCCCACTTCCGTAAGAATGACAAGATGAGTGGGTCATAACTAAACATCCGGGGACTCGTTGCAACCCAATCACACCTTCGGCAGCACCTCACCCGCATCTGCATGCCACATCGACGGATCATCCCACCAACCCGCCAATGTCTCAATCCACGTCGGATGCTCATTCAAACACGGAATCAATTCGAACTCCTCACCACCGGCGTCCATAAATGTCTCCCGGCCGCGTATCCCGATCTCCTCGAGTGTTTCCAGGCAGTCCGACACGAACGCCGGGCACATCACCAGCAGTTTCTTCACGCCGCGTTCCGGGAGAACTTCAAGTGTCTTGTCGGTGAACGGTTGCAGCCAGGGATCTCGCCCCAAACGCGATTGGAATGTCACTGAGTATTGGTTGTCCGGGATTCCCGCTGCGCGTACAAACGTCTCCGTCGTGCGGAACACCTGCGCACGATAACATGTCCGATGCGCCGGTGAGTCCACCTGGCAACAATCCGCTGATTTCAGGCAGTGGTTTCCCGTCGGGTCGGTTTTGCGCAGGTGGCGTTCCGGGAGTCCGTGATAACTGAACAACAGGTGATCGTAATCTCGCTGCAGGTACTCGCGCGTGTTGTCAACGAGTGCGTTGATGTACGCTTCATTATCGTAGAATGGTTTAATCACGCGCAGATGCTTACCTGGTGCGAACCGTTTCATCGCATCCTGCACCGCAACCACGATCGTTTCAAACGTCGACATGGCATAGTGCGGAAACAGTGGCAGGAGATTGATGGTTTGGATCTCCGGATTGGCGCCCAGCGCCTTCACGGCATGGGGAATCGAGGGCGAGCCGTATGTCATGGCCAGCTCCATCGGGTTGGCAATTCGCTCCTGCAGCGCGGCCTGCACGCGCCGGCTGATCACCACCAACGGCGATCCTTCATCCCACCAAATCGATTCATACGCCTCTGCCGACTGTTTCGGACGAAAGGGCAGAATCGCCAGTGAAACGATCAAGCGGCGGATCAGCCACGGCGCATCGAGCACCCGCCCATCCATGAGGAACTGATTCAAATACCGTCGGACATCTTTGACCGAGGGCGAATCAGGTGAACCGAGATTGACCAGCAGCATTGCATCACGTGCTTCCACAGTGACTCCCAGCGTTGGACTGCCGCGTGCGGCGCGACATCCTTCTTGTAACGTCCCCGGTTCCCCCGGCTGGTCAGTCCTCGGCCGGACGAATATAGCTGAAATAGGTAATCGTTCGCCCCTCGTCACGCCACTTCTGCTCGAACAACGTGGGCACCCACTCCGGTGTCAGCGCATCACCCGACTCATGCACAGCCCCTAGCCGCAAATCGTCCACCCGGTCGGCGTGCTTCATGATCCAGCCCCGGTACGATTGGTCATCCGTCGCCAGAATCAATTCTCCACCGGACGTGAGCCGTGCGGCCAGCAGTTCCAGAAACTCGTCGTTGAGCAGACGCATCGGCTCGTGGCGTCGCTTGGGCCAGGGGTCGGGAAACAAGACGTAGATCTGCGAAAAGGCGTTTGGCGGCACGCTCTGGCGCACGACAATCCGTGCGTCGCCATTGATCAACAGAACATTTGCGAGTTCACGACGCTTCACACGGTCGACCAGTTTCCGAAACCGCCGTTTCTTCAGTTCGATTGCTACGAACCGGCGATTGGGATAGGATTGGGCTTTGGCCAACAGGAAATCGCCCCGTCCCGGACCAATCTCCAGCACATCCCCCGTCACCCCGCCCGGATCCTCCGGATAAAACCGCGCCTCTCGTCTCAGTGCGAATTCAAACGGAAACGACCGCATAACAACGTAGTTTGGTCATTTCGAACCCCGGCTTCAAACGGAAAATCGGCCATTCGCCTGATCTGTGCAGATCCGGCTCTTGGTCGGACCGGTGCGGCTACGAGCCGCGCCTACGCCCCATAGGGGCGTACTGAGTACGCCGTCTCTCCGTAAGGGTTACACGCAGCGGGCGTATGCAATACATCCCGACAACAACATGTCATCAGCAACGACACACGTTTTTCAAGATACCTCTGCCTGCCCTCACATCCGCCGAAACCGAATGCACCCGTTTATCGCCCATCACAACTGGGAATTACCAAACAACTCATGCGTA